>JAHZJY010000300.1 GCA_022600695.1 Actinomycetes bacterium
GCCACCCTGCGCCCCGATCTCGACGATGCCGTCGTGCGGCTGAGTGGGCGGGTGAATCTGGACCAGGTGGCCGCCGTCTATGTGGACAACGCCGCCGCCGAGCCGGCGGTGCGGGCCGCGATCGCGGTGATCGATGCCGCCGACCTGGGCGAGGAGGATGCCGAGCTGACCGTGGGTGACGCCCAGGATCACGATCTGGCCTGGTACGCCACCCAGGAGCTGCCCTTCCTGCTCGACCTGCTCTGAGGCGACGCCCCGCCGGATTCCGGTACCGTCGGTTCCGTGAAGACCCGGGTCAGCCTCGGTGCCGCGATGCGGGCGCTACTCGGCCCGGCCACCACGCCGTTGCTGGCCGATGACTACCTCAAGCTGGTCAATCCGCTGTGGTCGGCGCGTGAGTTGCGCGGCCGGATCGTGCAGGTCCGACCGGAGACCGCGGATTCGGCCACCCTGGTGATCAAACCGGGTTGGGGCTTCGGCTTCGACCACCGGCCCGGGCAGTACATCGGGATCGGGTTGCCGATGCGGGGCCGGTGGCGGTGGCGGTCCTACTCGTTGACATCGGCGCCCCGGCAGCGGGGGGGTCGCGCGGATCGCACCGTGACCATCACCGTCAAAGCGATGCCGGAAGGTTTTCTGTCGACCCACCTGGTCGGCGGTGTCCGTCCCGGCACCGTCATCCGGCTGGCTGCCCCGCAGGGTAATTTCATCATGCCCGATCCACCGCCGGACTCGGTGCTGTTCCTCACCGCGGGCTCCGGGATCACCCCGGTGATGTCGATGTTGCGCACGATGCGGCGTCGAAACACCATCGGCGATATCGTGCATCTCCACTCGGTGCCGACGGCGGCCGACGTGATGTTCGCCGACGAACTCGCGGCGCTGGGCCGCGATCAGACCGGGTATCGGCTGAGCGTCCGCAACACCCGGACCGAGGGCCGTCTCGATATCGCCGGTATCGCCCGGACGGTGCCCGACTGGCGGGACCGGCACACCTGGGCCTGCGGTCCGGAGGGGCTTCTCGCCGAGGCCGAGAAGCACTGGGCCGGTGCGGGTCTCGGGGAGCGGCTGCACCTGGAACGCTTCGCGGCCGCGCGGACCGGCGGGTCAGATGAGGGCGGCACCGTCACGTTCGCCCGTGGCGGGGCCGTGGTGGTGTCGGATGCGGCCACCTCACTGCTGGAGGCCGGCGAGCGGGCCGGTGTTCTCATGCCGTTCGGCTGTCGGATGGGCATCTGCCACACCTGTGTGGTGAGCTTGGTGGACGGCCGGGCCCGCGATCTGCGCACCGGCGCCGAGTACGAGCCGGGAAGCCGGGTGCAAACCTGCGTCGCGGCACCCAGTGGAGATTGTGTGGTGGACATCTGATGGCGATCTCCGATGTCGAGGCCTTCGCCCACCTGACCGACGCCGATATCGACTCGCTGGCAGCCGAACTCGACACCATCCGCTGTGATGTCGAGGAGTCACTCGGCGAACGCGACGCCCGCTATATCCAACGCGCCATCCTCGCCCAGCGCGCCCTGGAGGTGGCCGGGCGGCTACTGCTGGCCTGCGGGTCCAGGCGGGTCACCTGGTGGGCCGGAACCGGAACCCTGGCGCTGGCCAAGATCATCGAGAACATGGAGATCGCGCACAACGTCCTGCACGGTCAGTGGGACTGGATGAACGATCCGGAGATCCACTCCTCGACCTGGGAGTGGGACATGGTGGGGGCGGCCAAACACTGGCGGATCACCCACAATGTGGCCCACCACAAGTACACCAACGTCCTGGGTATGGACGATGACGTCGGTTACGGGGTGTTGCGGGTCACCCGGGACGAGCCGTGGAAACCGCGCAATATCCTGAACCTGCCGATCAACACCATCCTGACCGCGGGCTTCGAGTGGGGAATCGGCCTGCAGCATCTGGAATTCCGCAAGATCCTGCGGCCCGAGACCCGGGCCGCGACGGTGGTGCGGCTGCGCGAGTTCACCGTCAAAGCGGGCCGCCAGCTGGCCAAGGACTATCTGGTCTTCCCGGCTCTGACCGCGCTGTCGCCGCTGCAATCCGGACGCGCCGGTTTCGTCTCCACCGTGAAGGCCAACGCCCTGGCCAACGTGATTCGCAATATCTGGGCCAACGCGGTGATCTTCTGCGGGCACTTCCCCGACGGTGCGGAGAAGTTCACCGCCACCGACCTCGACGACGAGGGCAGGGGGCAGTGGTATCTGCGCCAGATGCTCGGCAGTGCCAATATCGACGCCGGCCCGGTGACGGCATTCATGACCGGCAATTTGTCCTACCAGATCGAGCACCACCTCTACCCGAATCTGCCGAGTCGCCGGCTCGCCGAGATCTCGGTGCGGGTCCGGCAACTCTGCGATAAGTACGACCTGCCGTACACCAGCGGTCCGATGCTGGTGCAGTACGCGAAGGCGTGGCGCACCATCGCCAAACTGTCGCTGCCGGACCGGTTCCTGCGCGACACCGCTGACGACGCCCCGGAGACCCACAGCGAACGAATGTTCGACGTTCTGGAGAGCCGTGCGGGCGGCCTCCGCTCGGCGATGGCAGCGGTGCGGTCCCGGCGCAGGGGTCGAGGCGGACCAGACAGCAATTAGCCCCCACGATTCATGGCCCATAACCGTCTTTGCGGGCATGATGGCATCAAAGACACTCCTCTGCCTTGATGGGTGCACACGCCGAATGGCACACCTGGAGGAAAACCCCGTATGACCGTCGCCCGGCCACTTGCCCTCTCGCAGGCGGACCTGGTCGATCACACCAGCGAATTCGCGTTCGACCGGCGCGGCCTGCGACCGGTCAACCCGCGGGTCAGCGTGATCGTGCCGGCGAAGGCGGAAGCCGCGAATATCCGCGAGATCCTGCCCTATCTGAACGCCTGCGACGAGGTCATCGTCGTCGTCGGGCGCGGTGATGAGGAGTCCGCGGAAGCTGCCCGCATGACACTTCCGTCAGCGAAAGTCATTCGGCAGACCCGGAAGGGCAAGGGGAATGCCATGATCTGCGGATTCAGGCAGGTCACCGGCGATGTCATCGTCACGTTCGATGTTGACGGTTCGGCTGACCCCCACGAGATTCCCCGCTTCGTCAAGGCGCTGATCGCAGGGGCGGATCTGGCCAAGGGCAGCCGGTTCTGCGCCGGGGGAGGTAGCCAGGACATCACCCAGTTCCGCGCCCTGGGCAACCACGGCTTGAACCTCCTGGCCAGCGGGCTGACCAGCAACCGGTTCACCGATCTGTGTTACGGCTTCAACGCCTTCTGGGCCGACCAACTGCCACTTCTCGACCTGCCCGATACCGACGCGGACGGCGCTCAGGTCGGTGACGGCTTCGAGATCGAAGCCATGATCATCGGCCGATTCGCCCTGTCGAAGGCCGTCATCGTCGAGGTGCCGAGCTATGAGCATTACCGCTACCACGGCGAGACCAATCTCAACGCCATCCGGGACGGATTCCGGGTGCTCTGGACCCTCCTGCGGGACCGCCTGAATCGCCGGCACTTCCGTGCTCTGGCTGGTCGTCTGCACCCGTTCGGCCACTCGAAGCGGAGGCCGAACTGGATGCTGAACCACCCGCGAACGCGAGTGCTGCAGGCCACCTCGTGCCCACAGTTTCCCGATGACATCCGCCGGACACTGGACGAGGCGTGGGTCGATCACGGCGAAGTGCCCGAGGTCGTCCGGATGGATATCAGTAGCGCGGCCACCGAAGTCGGTAACAACATTCTCGAGCACGCGAGCGGCGGGCGGGACTTGCGAATCCGGATGGAAGTGCGGGTTCTCGGGGGTGAGGTGCGGGTCGAATTCACCGACGACGGTCTACCGGCCGTGATGGACCTCGAAGCGGTCCGGATGCCGGATCCGATGGCCGAGACCGGGAGGGGTCTGGCTTTGGCGCAGGGCTTCCTCAGTGATCTGTCCTATGGTCGCGACACCGAAGGCCACAACCACTGGACTCTCGTCAGCGAACGCTTCGGTTAGAGGCCGCAACGCGCCGGGGTCAGTCCGGGATGTAGTCGAAGTTATCGGGGTTCGGCCCGAGCCGGCCGGCCTCGCCCCGGTTCAGCGCGGTGAGCGCCTCGATCTCCTCGTCGTTGATCTCGAAGTCGAAGATCTCGAAATTCTCCTGCATCCGCTTCGGGTGAACCGATTTCGGGAACACCACATCACCGCGCTCGATATGCCAGCGAAGCACCACCTGGGCCGGATGGGCGCCGGTGGCCCGGGAGATGCGGGTCACCACCGGTTCCCGGAGCACCTTGCCCTGGGCGATCGGTGACCAGGCCTCGGTGGCGATGTCGTGTTCGACGCCGTAGGCGCGCACCTCGTCGTTGCCGAAGTAGGGGTGCACCTCGATCTGGTTGACCGCCGGGGTGGTCCCGGTCTCGCGGGCCAGTTCCTGCAGGTGGTGGATCTGGAAGTTCGACACCCCGATACTGCGGGCCCGGCCGTCGGCCTTGAACTCCTCGAGGGTCTGCCAGGTGGAGACGAAGTCGCCGTCGTAGCGGGTGGGCAGCGGCCAATGGATGAGGAACAGGTCGACATAGTCGGTGCCGAGTTCGGCCAGTGTCTCGTCGAAGGCCCGGCGGGCGTCACCCGGCCGGTGGAACCCGTTGTTGAGCTTGCTGGTGATGTACACCTGGGCCCGGTCGACGCCGGACTCGCGGATGCCCTGCCCGACCCCCTGTTCGTTGCCGTACATCTGCGCGGTGTCGATGTGGCGGTAGCCGATCTCCAGCGCACTGCGGACCGCCGCGGCGGTCCCATCGGGCGGGATCTGGAACACCCCTAAGCCGAGCTGCGGGATCCGGTGTCCGTCGTTGAGGGTGATCAGCGGGACGTTCCCGACCGTGGTGCTCACATGCCTCTCCTCTGTTCGGCCAGGGCCCCGAGCAGGCGCCTGGCGGCCTCGACCCGCCGGGCCGGTGGTCCGGTCAGCGCCTCCAGCGCGCATTCGGGGTCCGCCGGCGGTCCCAGGTGTCCGCATCCGCGCGGACAGTCGGTGATCCTCTCACCCAGATCCGAGAATGCCAGCAGGACGTCGTCGCCGCGGATATGGGCCAGCCCGAACGACCGGACTCCGGGGGTGTCGACGACCCAGCCGCCGCCGGGCAGCGCCAGCGCCACCGACTGGGTCGAGGTGTGCCGGCCCTTGCCGACACCGGATACCGTCCCGATGGCCCGGTCCGCCTCGGGGACAAGGCGGTTGACCAGGGTGGACTTGCCCACCCCGGAGTGGCCCAGCAGCACCGTGACCGCTCCGGTCAGCAGGTCCCGGACCTCGTCGATCGGCCGGTCCCGGCCGGCGGTGACCACGGTCAGGTCGAGCTCGGCGAACTGGTCGGCGAACGGGGCCGCCGGGGCCAGGTCGGGCTTGGTCAGGCACAGAACGGGCCGCAGGCCTCCGGTATAGGCGGCGATCAGCGCCCGGTCCACGAAGCCGGTGCGCGGCGGCGGGTCGGCCAGTGCCACCACCACCATCATCTGGTCGGCGTTGGCCACCACCACCCGTTCGGTCGGGTCGGTGTCATCGGCGGTGCGGCGCAGCACCGTCCGGCGGTCGCTGCGGCGAACGATGCGGGCCAGGGTGTCGGGCCGTCCGGACAGATCACCGACCACCTCGACCTCGTCACCGACGACGATCGGGGTGCGGCCCAGTTCCCGGGCCCGCATCGCGGTCACCTGACGGTGCGGGTCGCCGTGCAGGACGCAGCCCCAGCGGCCGCGGTCCACCGTCACCACCATCGCCGGCTCGGCGTCGGCATGCTCGGGCCGGGTCTTGGTGCGCGGACGGGATCCGCGACCGGCCCGGATGTGCACATCGGACTCGTCGTACTCGCGTGGCCGGCGAGCCGGACTCAACGGTGTCCTTCGGGCGCGGCGCCGGTCAGCATGGAAGTCCACAGTTCCGGAAACCCGGGCAGCGTTTTGGCGGTGGTGCCGATGTCCTCGACCAGGACCCCGGGCACTCGAAGGCCGATGATCGCCCCCGCAGTGGCCATCCGGTGGTCGGCATAGGAGTGCCAGACACCGGCGTGCAGCGGCGCGGCGGTGATCACCAGGCCGTCGTCGGTCTGCGCGCAGTCCCCGCCGAGGCCGGTGATCTCCGCGCTCAGCGCCGCCAGCCGGTCGGTCTCATGGCCGCGCAGGTGTGCGATGCCGGTCAGCCGCGATACCGAACCGGGCTCGGCCAGCGCGGCGAGCGCGGCCACCGACGGGGTCAGCTCACCCACCTCGTGCAGGTCCATATCGAAGCCCGGATAGCTCGCCGGCCCGGACACCGCCAGGCCGGAGCCCTCATGGACGACCGCACATCCCAGCAGCCGCAGGATGGCCAGGATGATCGGCGCCGGTTGGACGCTGATCGTCGGCCAGCCGGTGATACGGACCCGGCCGCCGGTCACCACCGCGGCCGCCGCGAACGGCACCGCATTGGACAGGTCCGGTTCGATCACCCATCGGTGGGCGGCCACCCGGCCCGGCGCCACCCGCCACCGGTTGGCGACCGTGTCGTCCACCCGCACTCCGGCTTCGGCCAGCATCGCCACGGTCATCGCGATATGCGGGGCCGACGGCACCGAGGTTCCGGTGTGCGCCACCGTCAGTCCCTCGTGCAGCGCCGCCCCGCACAGCAGCAGCCCGGAGACGAACTGGGAGGACGCCGAGGCGTCGATGGGTATGGTTCCGCCCGGTGCGCCGCCGCGGCCGTGGACCGTGAACGGCAGCCCGGTGCCGTCGATCTGCACCCCGAGGCCGCGCAGGCCGTCGAGCAGTGGGGCGATGGGCCGGGCGCGGGCC
>JAHZJY010000301.1 GCA_022600695.1 Actinomycetes bacterium
CCGCCCGACTGCGCGATATCTACGCCGAACTGCAGGTTCGCCCGGACTCAACTGCCTGATCAGGCGCGCCTTCCGAGCGCACCGGAGGTTGCCGAATTCGCTGTCCGGGCGGGATTAGGTATGCCATGGTTGAGCCCGCACATCACATGAACCCAACAGAAGGGGACGCCGCATGGCCGGCCAGGGGCCCACGAGCGACACACCGTCGGTCTTCGACGACGAGGACTTCTCCGGTCGGGGCGCGGTGCGGATCGCCTCGGTCGCCGCGTTGGGCGGCCTGCTGTTCGGCTATGACAGCGCGGTGATCAACGGTGCGGTCGCATCGATCCAGAGTCACTTCGAGATCAACAATGCGGCGCTCGGCTTCGCGGTCGCCTCGGCGTTGCTAGGTGCGGCCGCGGGTGCCATGACCGCCGGTCGGCTGGCCGACCGAATCGGCCGCATTTCGGTGATGAAGATCGCCGCCGTGCTGTTCTTCATCAGCGCCATCGGGACCGGTCTCGCGACGAACGTGAGCATGATCGTCGCGTTCCGAGTGATCGGCGGTATCGGCGTCGGCGTCGCATCGGTGATCGCCCCGGCCTATATCGCCGAGACATCACCGGCCCGTATCCGCGGTCGGTTGGGCTCGTTGCAGCAACTGGCGATCGTGTCCGGCATTTTCGTATCGCTGGCTATCGACTACCTGCTGGCTCACCTCGCCGGCGGTGCCAGCAATGAACTGTGGCTGGGCATGGAGGCCTGGCGATGGATGTTCCTGATGATGGCGGTGCCCGCGGTGATCTACGGGGTGCTGACCTACACCATCCCGGAATCGCCCCGCTATCTCGTTGCCCGGCATCGGATTCCGGAAGCCCGCAAAGTCCTCACCATGCTGCTGGGGGAGCGGAATCTCGATATCACCATCGACCGGATCCAGAGCACGCTGGCCGACGAAACAAAACCCTCCTGGCGCGATCTGCGTAAGCCGACCGGCGGCATCCACGGCATCGTCTGGGTGGGCCTCGGTCTATCGATGTTCCAGCAGTTCGTCGGGATCAACGTCATCTTCTACTACTCCAACGTGCTCTGGGAGGCAGTCGGATTCGACGAGAGCCAATCCTTCCTGATCACCGTGATCACGTCGATCGTCAATATCGCGACGACCCTGATCGCGATCTCGCTCATCGACAAGATCGGCCGAAAGCCGCTGTTGCTGATCGGCTCGTCCGGTATGGCGGTCACCCTGACCACACTGGCGGTGATCTTCGGTACCGCCCCGCAGGTGAACGGCACCCCTCAGTTAAGCGGAGCCGAGGGGCCGATCGCACTGGTCGCGGCCAACCTTTTCGTGGTGGCCTTCGGCATGTCCTGGGGTCCGGTGGTCTGGGTGCTGCTCGGCGAGATGTTCCCCAACCGGATCCGCGCCGCCGCGCTGGGTCTGGCCGCAGCCGGGCAATGGACCTCCAACTGGCTGATCACCGTCAGCTTCCCCGAGCTGCGTAATCATCTCGGCCTGGCCTACGGGTTCTACGCACTGTGCGCCATCCTTTCGTTCGCCTTCGTCTGGACCTGGGTGCGGGAAACCAAAGGCGTGGCATTGGAGGACATGCAGGCCGACCAGATGGCCTGAGACCCCGCCGGACTGGCCGGGCGCGGTCGTGTTTGGAACATCGCCGGACCGGGAACGCCTGGAAGAGATGGTTACCGACTCGCCGGGAGACGTGCCATGACCGAGACGCTGTGGATGCCTGCGCGGCGCCGCGGGCGCCCGCCTGCCAGTGATTCCGCTGTGACGAGGGAGCGGATTCTGCGGGCCGCCCAGGAGGTCTTCGCCGAGTCCGGCTACGAGGCCGCCACTTTTCAGGCCATCGCAGCTCAGATCGGCCTGACCAGGCCCGCAATCAACAACTACTTCAACAGCAAGTCAGCGCTCTATGAGGAAGTCGTGGGCCGGGTCAGCGATTCGCTGCTCGATGCGATCAGGCTGGCCTCGAGAGAGCCCACGCTGGCCAGGCAAATTCTGACCTTCATCCGGATGGCGACACGCGGCGAGGACACCGCTCCGTCCCCGGCCGGGTTCCTGGTCCAGGCCGTGATGGACGTCGGCCACATCCCCGCCGGCGGCCACCGGGCCGGAGAGATCATCGAGCGTTTCATCCGCACCGCGGTGGCATCGGCCGTCCAGCGCGGCGAGATCAGCGCCGACCCGGAGGCTCTGACGGAAATGCTGGTGGGGCTGGTCTGGGGTTCGGCCTTCCAGGTAGGGCGCGGCGACCCGGTATGCGGTGATCGTATGCTCGACCAACTATGCGCCCTGCTGGACCGCGGACTGGTGTCCTCACGGTCTGGACCGAAACCGCCGTGACGGCGATCCGGCCAGCATGGAACAATCGCTGGCCGTGAAGACCTTCGAGGAACTGTTCGCCGAATTGGGCGAGCGGGTCCGCACCCGTCCCGTGGGCAGCGGCACCGTCGCTGCCCTGGACGCCGGGGTGCACGGCCTTGGTAAGAAGATTCTCGAAGAGGCCGGAGAGGTCTGGCTGGCCGCCGAACATGAATCCGATGAGGCCCTCGCAGCTGAGATCAGCCAACTGCTGTACTGGACCCAGGTGTTGATGATCGCCCGCGGGTTGAACCTCGGTGACGTCTACCGGAAGCTTTAGGGACCGCCATGTTGCGTGTCGCCGTTCCCAATAAGGGCGCGCTGTCGGAGTCCGCGGCAGAAATCCTTTCCGAAGCCGGGTACCGGCGGCGCAGTGACCCGAAGGACCTCACGGTCATCGACCGGGTCAACGGCGTCGAGTTCTTTTTTCTTCGCCCCAAGGACATCGCCATTTATGTGGGTTCGGGTGATCTGGATCTAGGCATCACCGGCCGTGATCTGGCTGCCGAATCCGATGCGCCGGTGCGCGAGCGACTGGCCCTGGGGTTCGGATCGTCCAGCTTTCGTTACGCCGCCCCGGCGGACCGATCCTGGACGGTTGCCGACCTGGCCGGCCGGCGAATCGCCACCGCCTATCCCAATCTGGTAAGAAAAGATCTCGCTGACCGGGGTATCGAAGCGACGGTGATCAGGCTCGACGGTGCGGTCGAAATCTCGGTGCAACTCGGCGTCGCTGATGCGATCGCCGACGTGGTGGGTTCTGGACGAACCCTGAGCCTGCACGATCTGGCGGCGTTCGGTGAGCCGCTGTGCGATTCGGAGGCGGTGCTGATCGAACGGCTCGGCGACGATGATCCCGGCCGGAACCGGTCCGCGCGAGATCAGCTGGCCGCCCGGGTGCAGGGAGTGGTGTTCGGCCAGCAGTATCTGATGCTGGACTACGACTGTCCGCGCGCCGTGCTGGAGCGTGCCACTGCGCTCACTCCGGGGTTGGAGTCTCCCACGATCGCTCCGCTGGCAGATCCGGACTGGGCGGCGGTTCGCGCGCTGGTGCCGCGCCGAGAGGTCAACGCCATCATGGATCAGATCGCCGCGATCGGGGCCAAGGCGATTCTGGCCTCCGACATCCGGTTCTGTCGTTTCTGACGGGCCGAACCGCAGGTTTCGCCGTGCTAGCGTCCCGGTGACCGCTCAGCATCGGAGGACCTCATATGACGCATACGCTCGTGTTGCTGTTGGCCCTGCTCATCGGTGTTGTCGCCGGTCTTCGAACCTTCACCGCCCCCGCCGTCATGGCCTGGGCGGCGATGCTGCAGTGGATCAACCTGGACGGCACCTGGGTGTCCTGGATGGGTCACTGGATCACCGTCGCCATCCTGACGGTCCTGGCGGTCGCCGAACTGGTCAGCGACCAGATGCCCACCATGCCGAGTCGGAAGACGGCGCTGCCGTTCCTGGCCCGGCTGGCCACCGGCGCCTTCTCCGGTGCGGTGTTGGGGACCGCCTGGGGTTATCGCTGGGGCAGCCTGGGGGCGGGCATGATCGGTGCGGTGATCGGCACGATCGGCGGTTACGAGGCCCGCACCCGCCTGGTCGCCGCCAACGGCGGGCGGGACCGCCCGGTCGCGGTGGCAGAGGACCTGGTCGCGGCGGCGGCCGGGGTGGCCATCGCCTATACGACCAGTGTGCTCTGATTTGGCCCATTCCCCACCGGCGGCGGCGATGATCCGCCGATAATCGGCGGATGACGCCGTCCTGGACCTCCGCCCTGCGGCGAGTGGGAACCGCGGCGGTCTGCGCGGTGCTGACCGCTGCTGCAGCCGCGGCGGGCACCGCCCACGCCGATGACACGGATCCCTCACTACCGGCCTTCGTTCCCTACCCTTCGGACTGGTCGCCGAACTACACGGTCTTTCCTTACAACCTGTGGCAGAACCGGGTGACGCCGGCGCAGATCGCCGCGGAGCGAGATGCCTGTCAGTGGTTCAACGCCCAGTACGACACCCTGAGCAGTCAGACGTTCGGCTTCCAGAGTTACCTGGGGGAGCAGGGTGACGTCTGGGCGGCACCGGGTGTGCAATCCGCGGCCGATCTGGTCAGGGCCAATCTGGACCAGTCAGCCGAGTTCCTTGATCCCAGGGTCCATACGCTCTACATCGTCAACTACCCGGATCAGAGCCAGTACTCCCCGCTCTACAACGGCGACTCGTTCTATCACCTGTGGTTCCAGCTGACGCAGATCAGCGACAAAATAGCCCGCCAACGGCCCTCGGGGCAGATCAACGCCAACACTGCGACCATGAACGTCTACGGAACCGTGATCCGGGATTCAGGAGTGTGCAACGGGGCGTGAGCAGTGGCGGAATCCGACCGACCACGCGGAGAGCTGCTGTGGCACCACAGAACCGGGTCTGGCACCTCCTTGTCATCGTCGCGGCACTGTTCGTCGTTGTCTGGCCGGTCGCCACCCCCGATCGGTCCTCGGCGCAACCGCAGGACCGGGTTACGTTGTATTTCTTCTGGGCGCAGGGCTGTCCGCATTGCGCGGCGGCCAAACCGGTGCTGACCGCACTCCAGCAACGTCACCCGCAATTGGAAGTCCGATCCTTCGAGGTAGGCGCCGATGCCGAGAATCAGCGCCTGTTCTCTGCGATCGCCGCCAAGTTCGGCTTCGAACCGACCGGCGTCCCGGTCTTCTTTCTCGGTACCCGGCATTGGGTGGGGTACTCCGAGCAGATCACCCCGCGACTTCTCGAGACCGCGGTGTCCCGGTGCCTGGCGGTGGGGTGCCCGGACGCCGGCGCCGATATCACCGCCGGCGGCGCCGGGATCCGCGGTGCGCCGGCGCCACCGGCCGATATCGTCCACCTTCCGTTCTTCGGTGCGATCGACCCGGGTGCGCAGTCACTGGTGCTGAGCACCCTGCTGATCGCGGCGATCGACGGGGTGAACCCGTGCTCGCTGTGGGTGCTGTCCATCCTGCTGGCACTGACACTGCGCACCGGATCCCGGCGCACCACCGCCGTCACCGGACTGGTGTTCATCTTCGTGACCGGTTTGGTCTACGCACTCTTCATCGGCGGCCTGTTCACCGTCTTCGCGGTGCTCAGTTTCGCCCCGGTCGTCCGGATCATCGTCGCCACACTCGCGGCGGTGTTCGCCGCCATCAACATCAAGGACTTCTTCTGGTTCAAGGCCGGTGTCTCACTGAGCATTCCGGAGGCCAGCAAACCAGGCATCTATGACCGCATGCGCCGGGTGCTGGCATCGGCGCAGTCGCTGCCCGCGCTGGTCGCCTCGACTGTGGTCCTGGCGGCCGGGGTGTCCTTCGTGGAACTGGCCTGCACCGCCGGATTCCCTGTGCTCTGGACCAATATCGTCGCCGCCCGGGACGTGTCTCCCAGCACCTTCGGCCTACTGCTGGGCTTGTACATGTTGGTCTACCAGCTTGACGAACTGCTCATCTTCGGGGTCGCCGTCGCGACGATGCGCATCACGAAACTGCAGGAGAAACAGGGCCGGATGCTCAAACTGCTCAGCGGCATGCTGATGTTGAGCCTCGCGATCGCGATGCTCGTCGACCCCTCGCTGCTCAACGATGTCCGGACATCGCTGCTCGTCTTCGCGGGGGCCGCCGGGGCGACAGTACTGATCCTGGTGCTCGACCGCCGGATCAGTCCAGCGCCAAACACATCGGATACGACAGCGGGGAAGTGACAAATGGCACCAGAGCGGGGTGCGATGGCCGGGTAGCGTCGAGCGGATACATCGGAGGAGTGGGGGAGCAGCTGATGGTCAACGGCGACAGCCGCTTTGGAATCGTGGTCGGCATCGACGGCTCAGAAGCCTCCACATCGGCGGTCCGTTGGGCGACACGGGAAGCCGAGACGCGCAGCCTGCCACTGACAGTGGTCACCGTGCTGGCCCCGGTCGTACCGGCCAGCGGACCCTGGCCTGAGGTACCGCTGCCCGAGGGCTACGTGCGGCTGCAGCGGAGCGAGGCACGGAAAATTCTCGACGAGGCCCTGCGGACCGTCGCCGACAGTGCCGCTGCGGAAGACCTGCAGATCACCGGTGAGGTGGCGCTGGGGCCGATCCTTGCGACTCTGGTGGACATGTCCCGGCAGGCCGATATGGTCGTGGTCGGCTGTCGGGGTGAGGGTGCGGTGGCCCGTGCCCTGTTGGGTTCTGTGAGCTCCGGCCTGGTGCATCTCGCGCATTGCCCGATCGCGGTAATCCACCCCGAGCAGCCCTGCTCGTCGCAGGCTCCAGTCGTCGTGGGCATCGACGGATCGCCGACCTCAGAGTTGGCCACCGCGATCGCCTTCGATCAGGCATCGCGCCGGGCTGTTGATTTGATCGCGCTGCATTCCTGGAGCGATATGGGGCCCATCGAGTTTGCCAGCGCGAACTGGGCGCCGATCGAATGGCGCAATATCAGAGTCGCGGAAGAGGAAGTGCTCAGCGAGCGGCTGTCGGGCTGGCGCGAGCAGTACCCGGACGTCACGGTGCACAAGGTCGTGGTGTGCGATCGGCCGGCGCCGCGTCTTCTCGAACAGGCCGCGGACGCACAACTGCTGGTGGTCGGAAGCCACGGCCGCGGTGGGGTTCCCGGCATGTTGCTGGGCTCGGTCAGCACGGCAATCGTCAACTCCGCCCGGATCCCGGTCATCATCGCGAGGTTACCCGGCGACACATGACCGCCGTGTCCGCGATCGCGCGTATGGCAGGCTGAGCGGCTGTGACCGACCAGACCAGCCCTCCGATGAGCGCCAGCGAAGAGGACCGATCTAAAGAAGCCCCCCGCAAGACAGGGCCCTTCGCTGCCGGGGACCGGGTCCAGCTGACCGACGCAAAGGGTCGGCACTACACGGTGATCCTGAAACCCGGTGGTGAATTCCATACCCACCGCGGGATCGTGGCTCACGACAGCGTCCTCGGCTCGCCGGAGGGCAGTGTGGTCAAAGCATCGGGCGGCGACGCGTTTCTGGTGTTGCGGCCGCTGCTCATCGACTACGTGATGTCGATGCCACGCGGTGCCCAGGTTATTTACCCAAAGGACGCGGCCCAGATCATCCACGAAGGCGACATCTTCCCGGGTGCCCGGGTGCTGGAGGCCGGTGCCGGTTCCGGTGCGCTCACCTGCTCCCTGCTACGCGCGGTCGGACCGGATGGGCATGTCATCTCCTATGAGGTCCGCGACGACCATGCCGCGCATGCCAAGCGCAATGTGGAGACCTTCTTCGGCCGGGAACCCCCGAACTGGACTTTGACGGTCGCCGACGTGCGGGAAGCCGCAACCGATTCCGGCCCCGGCGAGGGGGCCGTCGACCGGGTGGTCCTCGACATGCTGGCGCCCTGGGAGGTGCTGGACCCCATTGCTCAGATATTGGTTCCGGGCGGGGTGCTGATCGTCTACGTCGCGACGGTCACCCAACTGTCGGCGACAGTAGAGGCGTTGCGCGAACAGCAGTGCTGGACCGAGCCGCGATCCTGGGAATCGCTGCAGCGCGGCTGGCACGTCGTCGGGTTGGCGGTGCGCCCGCAGCACAATATGCGCGGCCATACCGCCTTCCTCATCTCTGCACGCCGACTTGCCCCGGGGACGATCACACCCGCCCCGCTGCGGAAGAAGGGGCGCACCGGCTAGTCATCGCTGCGGCGCAGATCCCTTCGGGCCGAGAGGAGCTCGATCTCCGGCCGTGCCGCGACGAGCCGTTCGGCAGCGTCGAGCACCTCCACCACGTGGGCGCGATCGGCGGCCACCACCGCTATCCCGATACCGGCGCGGCGGTGCAGGTCCAGCCATCCGGTCTCGGCCGCCGACACACTGAACCGGCGATGCAGTTCCGCGACGATCGGCCGCACAACCGACCTTTTCTGCTTGCGCGAATGGATGTCGCCGAGCAGCACGTCGAACTCGAGCCAGCCGATCCACACCGGTTCAGCCGCCGGGAGTGGGGCCGGTGCCGGCGGGGCCGACAGCCAGCAGCATATCGCCGGTTTCCCGGGTCAACTGCCAGCCCCGCGCGCCGGGCTGAAACTCCATCGGGAAGGCGAACTCGCGGGGGTCATCCGGGTCGGCGGCCGTGATGGTGATGGTCGCCAGCACGCGGTCAGGATGGACGTCCGACGGTCTGATGTCCGAGGCGGTGACGGTGATCGGCGC
>JAHZJY010000036.1 GCA_022600695.1 Actinomycetes bacterium
AAAAATTTACATAAAGTTACGGCGGCCATAGCGGCAGGGAAACGCCCGGACCCATCCCGAACCCGGAAGCTAAGCCAGCCAGCGCCGATGATACTACCCAACCCGGGTGGAAAAGTAGGACACCGCCGAACACACATTAAGGAACACCCCCCGAGTAATCGGGGGGTGTTCCGCTTTCTTTGGAGGAATTTCGCCGCGGGAATCGCCGCAAGATATGCCAAAAATCCGAATTGTCCGTAGATCGTTGGTGCCCGTATCCTTAACCCAAATGGCCGACGACAAAAATGCGGAGAAGAAGAGCCCGCGGACCGTGCGCCGAGCTACCGAGCCGGGCCGGGCGGTTACGGGTAGGCCGCGCGCATCGGCGCCGCGGCGCTCCGGCCCGGACCGTGCGCGCCGCGCACAGCCCCAACAGCCCGCCGGCTCTGAGCGGAACCAGCAGGCGCGCGGACCGGTCATCCCGGCAGCCGTCGAGGCTAAACAACTCGCCCCCGACGTCCGCGCGGAATTGTCCACGCTGGACAAGTCCACTGCCGACACCGTGGCCCGGCATCTCGTCGCGGCCGGTGAACTGCTCGACGTAGACCCCGAAGCGGCGCTCGCGCATGCTCAGGCCGCTCGCGGCCGGTCCGGCCGGATTGCCGCGATTCGGGAAGCGGTTGGCATCGCCGCCTACCACTGCGGGGACTGGGCGCAGGCACTTTCGGAGTTCCGGGCCGCGCGAAGGATGGGTTCCAAGTCCGCACTCCTGCCGCTGATCGCCGATTGTGAGCGCGGCGTCGGCCGGCCGGAGCGTGCCGTCGAGCTGGCGCGCAGCCCGGAAGCGGCCCAGCTCACCGGGGATGACGCCGACGAGATGCGGATCGTCGCCGCTGGTGCGCGTGCCGACCTCGGTCACCTGGACCAGGCGTTGGCCGTACTGTCGTCTCCGGCGCCGGATCCGTCGCGCACCGGCTCGACCGCCGCCCGGCTGTTCTACGCCTACGCTGAAACGCTGCTGGGGCTTGGTCGGCCCGCGGACGCGCAGAAATGGTTCCTGCACTCGGCAGCCGCCGATATCGACGGGGTCACCGACGCCGAGGACCGAATCGACGAGCTGTCCTGAGATGGAATCGCTTGCGCAGCAGCATGACTGCCTGCTGTTGGACCTGGATGGGACGGTATTCCGAGGTCACGCACCGATCACCGGAGCGGTGGAGACGCTGCAGGCGGTGGAGGGCCGCGCGCTTTTCGTGACCAACAATGCCTCCCGTTCGGCCGGCGAGGTTGCCGACCACCTGCGCGAACTGGGCTTCACCGCTGATGTCGATGATGTCGTGACCAGCGCCCAGAGTGCGGCACGGCTTCTGGCCCAACGACTTCCGGCGGGTTCAAAGGTACTCGTCCTCGGAACGGAATCGCTGGCCGCCGAGGTCAGCGCGGTCGGACTGCAGCCGGTACGGATGTTCGCCGACGGGCCCACCGCAGTGGTCCAGGGTCTGTCGATGACCATCGCCTGGCCCGATTTCGCGGAGGCGGCCCTGGCCGTTGGGGCCGGCGCTCTGTGGGTGACCACCAATCTGGACCCGACCTTGCCCACCGAGCGTGGGCTGGTGCCCGGTAACGGCTCCATGGTCGCGGTGTTGCGGACCGCCACCGGCGCCGAACCCCTGGTCGCCGGTAAACCGGCGCCCGGCATGATGATCGACGCGCTCGAGCGGGGTCGTTACCGTCTTCCGCTGGTCGTGGGCGACCGACTCGATACCGATATCGCCGGTGCCAATGCCGCCGGCCTGCCCAGTCTGATGGTGCTCAGCGGGGTCAGCACGGCCCGCGACGCGGTGTACGCCGATGCGGTCCATCGGCCGACCTACGTCGGCACCGATCTGCGGGCCCTGCTCGACGGTGCGGCAAATCTGGCGGTGGCGGCCCACCCGGCCTGGAGAGCCGAGGTAGGCGTCGACGGCGTCATCGTCACCGCGACCGGCAGTCACCCGGGCGCGGACGGGCTGTCGATCGTGCGCGCCGCGGCCCGGGCCGTCTGGGACCGGGCCGGCGATGGCCCACCGGGGCCGGTGCGTGCCGGGGATGACACAGCCCGGGCGGCGCTGCGGCGCTGGTCATTGCTCGACGAACCCGATCCGCTAGCGTGAACGGCGATATGGCCACCGATCCGCAGACCATCCTCGCCCGGGTTGACGACATCCTGGCTGATCTTTCCCGGCCGGACCCGGAGCGGACCGGGGTCGACGGTGCCGACCCCGACCAGGTCGATCTCGATACCGTGGGCCAGCGCCTCGAAGCGGCGCACCAGGTCCTGGTCGAGGCCTTGGAATCGGTCGAGAAGGGCTGAGCTGCGCATGACGCGGCGTGCCAGGGTTGACGCGGAACTGGTCCGGCGTGGGCTGGCCCGATCCCGACAGCAGGCGGCCGAACTCATCGGCGCGGGGCGCGTCAGCATCGACGGTATGCCGGCTGCCAAACCGGCGACTGCCGTCTCCATGACCGCCCGGCTCACCGTCGGAGGTGCCGAGAAAAACTGGGTCTCCCGCGGGGCGCACAAGCTCGTCGGCGCCCTGGATGTCTTCACAATCGATCTTCGGGATCGCCGGTGCCTGGATGCCGGCGCGTCGACCGGGGGCTTCACCGAGGTACTGCTCGACCGCGGTGCGGCCGAGGTGGTGGCTGTCGACGTGGGTTACGGTCAGCTCGCCTGGTCGCTGCGCTCGGACGACCGGGTGCGCGTCCTGGAGCGCACGAACGTACGCGATCTGACGCCCGACGTGACCGGCGGTCCTGCCGATATGGTCGTCGCGGATTTGTCGTTCATCTCCCTGGCTACGGTGCTCCCTGCGCTGATCGCCTGCGCCGCCCCGGGCGGGGATATCGTTCCGATGGTGAAGCCGCAGTTCGAGGTGGGTAGAGAGAAGGTCGGCGCCCGCGGGGTGGTCTCCGATCCGCAGGTACGCGCCGACGCCGTGCTCGCAGTCGCCGCCCGGTCGGCGGAACTGGGCTGGCCTGCTGTCGCGGTCACCGCGAGTCCGTTGCCCGGGCCGGCCGGCAATGTCGAGTATTTCCTGCGGTTGCGCGCCCGGGCTGACAGCGCACTGGCAGGTGACGTGCTCTCGGACGCGGTCCGACGCGCCGTCGCGGAGGGGCCACGGTAGCGATGGAGACCACGGACACGGCGCCCAGAACAATCCTGTTGGTCGTTCACCCGGGCCGCGACGAGGCGAACGAGACCGCTCGCCGCGTGGGTGTGGCGTTGGGCGAGAACGGTATTCGGCTTCGGCTCTTGTCCCGGGAGGCCGTCGACCGCGGTACCCTGCACCTCGATCCGGCTGAGCTGCACGCCACCGGGGCGGAGATCGAGGTGGTCGACGGCGATGCGGCTGCCGCCGACGGCTGTGAACTGGTTCTGGTCCTGGGTGGGGACGGCACCTTCCTGCGGGCCGCTGAACTGGCCCGCAACGCCGAGATTCCGGTGCTCGGCGTCAACCTCGGCAGGATCGGGTTTCTGGCGGAGGCCGAGGCGGATGCCATCGATAAGGTCCTCGAGCATGTGATCGACCGCGACTATCGGGTCGAACACCGGATGGCGCTCGATGTGGTGGTAAGCGCCGACGGCGAGGTGCTCTCCCGGGGGTGGGCGCTCAACGACGCAAGCCTGGAGAAGGATATTCACCAGGGCGTGCTGGGGGTCATGGTCACTGTCGACGGCCGACCGGTTTCGGCCTTCGGCTGCGACGGGGTACTGGTGTCGAGTCCCACCGGTTCGACCGCATATGCGTTCTCCGCGGGTGGGCCGGTGGTATGGCCCGACCTCGAGGCGATCATCGTGGTGCCCAACAATGCGCATGCGTTGTTCGCCCGGCCGATGGTCACCAATCCCAATGCGGTGATCACGGTGGATGTCGACCCCGACAACCCCGACGCGGTGGTGCTCTGTGACGGACGGCGCGAAATGGTGGTGCCGGCCGGCGGACGGCTCCAGGTGACGAAGTGCCACGCCCCGCTCAAGTGGGTGCGGTTGGACAGCGCGCCCTTCACCGATCGACTGGTGCACAAGTTCCAGCTGCCGGTGACCAGCTGGCGTGAGCGCTAGATGCTCGCCGAAATCCGGATCGAGTCCCTGGGCGCGATAGTCTCCGCCACCGCGGAGTTCGACCGCGGGTTGACTGTGCTCACCGGGGAGACCGGAACCGGCAAGACCATGGTGGTGACCGGGTTACATCTGCTCGGCGGTGCGCGTGCCGATGCGACCAGGGTGCGGTCCGGATCCGGCCGCGCCGTGGTGGAAGGGCGGTTCACTACCGGAGATCTTGATGCGTACACCGCTACCAGGATCGAGGAGATTCTCGACTCCTGTGCGGCCGACCGCGATGACGACGGCTCCATCATCGCGCTGCGCTCGGTCAACCGCGAGGGCCCCTCCCGGGCTTACCTCGGCGGACGTGGCGTACCGGCCAAGACGCTGACCACGTTCACCACCGGCCTGCTGACACTGCATGGCCAGAACGATCAGTTGCGGCTCATGCGACCGGACGAGCAACGTGGGGCACTCGACCGCTTCGCCGGCGCGGCCGAGCGGCTGGAGCGCTACCGGAAGCTGCGGGATGCCTGGCTGGTCGCTCGACGTGACTTGGGGGACCGGTCCGACCGTGCGCGCGAGTTGGCCCAGGAAGCCGATCGACTCAAGTTCGCCCTCGCCGAGATCGAGCAGGCGGATCCGGCACCCGGGGAGGACGAGACGCTGGTGGACGAGATCCGGAAGCTTTCCGAACTGGACGCCGTGCGGGAGGCCGCAGCGGGGGCACGTATCGCGTTGTCCGGAACCGATGATGTCTCCGCCGATATCGACAACCGCTCCGCCACCCAGGATTTGGGCCGCGCGGCCGCCCAGTTGGAATCCATCGGCGACGTCACGCTGGCTGCCCTGGGACGCCAGATCACCGAGGTGCTCAACGTCGTCGGCGACGTGGCCGGCGAGCTGGGAGAGTTCCTTGCCGGGCTGCCGGCCGACGCCCGCGGGCTGGAGAGCCGGCTGGCCCGCCAGGCCGAACTGCGCAGCCTGACCCGCAAATACGCGGCCGATGTCGACGGGGTCCTGCGGTGGGCCGCCGACGCCCGGCGGCGGCTGGCACAGCTCGACGTCTCGGAGGAGACGTTGACCGGGCTGTCTCGGCGGGTCGACGAACTTTCCGGGCAGGTCGCCGCCGCCGCGGTCGAGTTATCCGAATTGCGGACCGCTGCGGCTGCCGGCCTGGCCGATGCGGTCACCGCCGAGCTGTCCGGCCTGGCGATGACCGACGCCGACTTCACCGTCACCGTCGCCACGACGACCGCGCGCGATGAGGACAGCGCCCCTATCCGTCTCCCATCAGGTGTGCTGGCCCACGCCGGATCGGAGGGGATCGACCTTGTCGAGTTCGGGTTCACCGCACACCGCGGCAGCCGGGATGCCGACTCGGTGCTGCCGCTGAACCGTAGCGCCTCGGGAGGAGAGTTGTCCCGGGTCATGCTCGCGCTGGAGGTGGTGCTGTCCGCCTCGACCGGGGGCACCACCATGGTGTTCGACGAAATCGACGCTGGAGTCGGCGGCCGGGCCGCGGTCCAGATCGGCCGCCGGCTGGCCCGGTTGGCCGGTAGCCATCAGGTCATCGTCGTCACGCACCTGCCGCAGGTGGCCGCCTACGCCGACACCCATTTGGTGGTGGACAGCACCGGGCCGGCAAGCGAGGTACGCCGACTCGATGACGACGAGCGGGTAGCCGAACTGGCCCGGATGCTGGCCGGGCTGGGGGAGTCCGACACCGCCCGGGCGCACGCGCGCGAACTTCTCACCGGCGCACGGGCCGAGCGGAAATCGCTCTGAGGGCCGTGCCGCCCGCCTGGTGCTGGTGTAAAGAATTGTGACGTATGGGGCTATTGTTACGGCGCGCCTACCGGCGGTTGCTCTAATGCCCAGACAGAATCTCGGACATGAAGATGTCTGCGCTTCTCTCGCGTAATGCCAACGCACGCCCGGGCGTCACGGGAACCGCCCGGGTGGATCGTGACATCGATCGCCTGCTGCGTCGTGTCGGCCCCGGCGATATCGCGGTCCTCGATGTGCTGGACCTCGATCGGGCGACCGCCGACGCACTCGTCGACGCCGGCATCGTCGGAGTGGTCAACGCCTCGCCGTCGATCTCCGGGCGCTACCCCAACCTCGGGCCCGAGGTGCTGGTGGCGAACAACATCGCTCTCATCGACAACGCGGGACCCGAGATCTTCAAAAAGATCAAGGACGGCTCCAAAGTCCGACTCCACGACGGCGCCGTCTATCACGGTGACCGCCGGCTGGTGCACGGCGTGGAGCGCACCGACGAAGAGATTGCCGATCTCATGCACGACGCCAAGACGGGTCTGGTCGCGCACCTGGAAGCCTTCGCGGGCAACACCATTGAATTCATCCGCAGCGAGAGCCCGCTGCTGATCGATGGGATCGGGATACCCGACGTCGACGTCGACGTCTACCGGCGACATGTCGTCGTCGTCACCGACGGGCCGGCCGCGGCCGACGATCTCAGAGGCCTCAAACCCTTCATCAAGGAGTATCAGCCGGTGCTGGTCGGGGTGGGGACCGGCGCCGATATCCTGCGCGAAGGCGGTTACCGCCCGGCACTCATCGTCGGCAACCCCGAGCAGATCAGTGCTGAATCGCTCAAGTGCGGCGCTCCGGTGGTGCTGCCGGCCGATGCCGACGGCCACGCCGCAGGCCTGGAGCGGATCCAGGACCTCGGGATCGGGGCGATGACCTTCCCGGCCGCCGGCTCCGCGACCGACCTGGCTCTGTTGCTGGTCGATCATCAGGGCGCTGCGCTGATCGTCACGGTAGGGGAATCGGCCAGCATCGAGGAATTCTTCGACCGTTCCCGCGCGCAGACGAATCCTTCCACCTTTCTCACCCGCCTGAAGGTCGGCGAGAAGCTGGTCGACGCGAAAGCCGTTGCGACGCTGTACCGCAGCCATATCTCCGGCGGCGCTATCGCTCTGCTCGTGATGGCGGTTCTGTTCGCTGTGGTCGCCGCGCTCTGGGTCTCGCAGGCCGACACCGTGGTAATCGATTGGCTCTCCACCTACTGGAACCACCTCACCAGCTGGGTGCAGAGCTGGGTGACATAGCGTGAAGTCGCGCCGGCGTTTGGTGCTGTCGGTCGCGGCGGTGTTCATCGCCGTTGCCGTCGGGTTCGTCCTGGGTGCCCGGCTTCTGTCCGGTCCGATGGAGTCCGTGCTGCGGGCTGACAAGGGCGATCTGCAGCAACAGGTCCACACCCTCATCGAGCAGAACCGTGTTTTGGTCGAAAGACTCTCAGCCGCTGACGCTTTCGACAGGCAGATGGCAGATCGTATGGTCCGCGGCGCGCTGGACGGTAAGTCGGTGGTGATCTTCCGCACTCCGGACGCGGACAGCGCCGACGTTGACGCCATCGCTCGGCTGATCGGGCAGGCCGGCGGTTCGGTGACAGGAGTCATCGGGCTGACCGAGGAGTTCGTGGGCGGTGACTCGGGGGAGAAGCTGCGCTCGGTGGTCAACTCGCCGATCGTGCCGGCCGGCACCCGTCTGGACACCGAACTGGTCGACGAGGGCTCCCAGGCCGGTGATCTGCTCGGCCTGGCCCTGCTGGTCAACCCTGACCCCGCGATCGTGCCGGCCGACCAGGGAGCTCGCGATACCGTCCTCGCCGCGTTGCGCGATACCGGGTTCCTGACCTACGGCAACGGCTTCGGAGCGGCCGACACCGCCGTCATCGTCACCGGCGGTGCTCTGGCTGAGGACGCCGGTCATCAGGGTTCGACAGTCGCTCGGTTAGCGGTCGGTCTGGCCCCGCACGGTTCGGGCACCGTGCTGGCCGGCCGGTACGGCTCGGCGAACGGGGTCTCGGCGGTGGCGGTGGCCCGGGCGGATGCCGCGACCGCGGCCGCGGTGTCCACCGTTGACGATATCGATGCCGAATCCGGCCGGATTACCAGTGTGCTGGCCCTGCAGGCGATGATCGCCGGGGCGCCGGCCGGGAATTACGGGGTCGGCGCGGGCGCGGTGTCGGTGACCGTCCAGTAGCGCCCGCCGGTGTGTCAGCGCCGTCTCGGCGGGGTCGGTGTTAGGGTGAATTTCCGTGGGTCGGCAGGCCCCAACCAGACCTTTCAATGTTGTTCGGCCTGGCCCTGACCAAGTCCTGCGCCGTCGTCACACGGAGGTTGTTCTTGCCCGCATTGCGCAAGCATCCACAGGCTGCGACCAAGCACCTCTTCGTGACCGGTGGCGTCGTCTCCTCTCTCGGCAAGGGTCTGACCGCCAGCAGTCTCGGACAGCTGCTGATCTCCCGCGGCCTGCAGGTCACCATGCAGAAGCTCGACCCCTACCTCAACGTCGATCCGGGGACCATGAACCCGTTTCAGCACGGGGAGGTATTCGTTACCGAGGACGGCGCCGAGACCGATCTCGACGTCGGCCACTACGAGCGGTTCCTCGATCGGAGCCTGTCGGGGTCGGCTAATGTGACCACAGGTCAGGTCTACTCCACTGTTATCGCCAAGGAACGTCGCGGCGAGTACCTCGGCGACACCGTCCAGGTGATCCCGCACATCACCGACGAGATCAAGCGTCGGATCACCGCGATGGCGCAGCCCGATGCGGCCGGACGCCGACCGGATGTCGTGATCACCGAGATCGGCGGCACCGTCGGTGATATCGAGTCCCAGCCCTTTCTCGAAGCCGCCCGCCAGGTCCGCCACGAGGCAGGTAGGGAGAACTGCTTCTTTCTGCACGTCTCGCTGGTGCCGTATCTGGCCCCGTCCGGTGAACTGAAGACGAAGCCGACCCAGCACTCGGTGGCCGCCCTGCGCAATATCGGTATTACCCCGGACGCACTGATCCTGCGCTGCGATCGGGAAGTGCCGGATCCGCTGAAGGAGAAGATCGCCCTGATGTGCGATGTAGACGTCGACGGCGTCATCTCCACTCCGGACGCGCCGTCGATCTACGACATCCCCAAGGTGCTGCACCGGGAGGAACTCGACGCCTATGTGGTGCGTCGGCTGAATCTGCCGTTCCGCGACGTCGACTGGACCACCTGGGATGACCTGTTGCGCCGGGTACACGAACCCCGGGAGACCGTGCGGATAGCTCTGGTGGGCAAATACATCGATCTCTCCGATGCCTATCTGTCGGTATCCGAGGCGTTGAGTGCGGGCGGTTTCGCGCATCGGGCCAGGGTCGAGATGCGCTGGGTGGCCTCCGACGACTGCCGAACCGACGCCGGTGCGGCCGCGGCGCTCGACGACGTTGATGCGGTGCTGATTCCCGGCGGTTTCGGTATCCGCGGTATCGACGGCAAGATCGGCGCCATCCGCTATGCCCGCCACCGCGGCCTGCCGCTGCTGGGCCTGTGCCTGGGGTTGCAGTGCATCGTGATCGAGGCGGCCCGTTCGGTCGGGTTGGCCGAGGCCAACTCGGCCGAGTTCGATCCGGCGACTCCCGATCCGGTGATCTCCACCATGGCCGATCAGCGTGATGCGGTTGCCGGCGAAGCCGATCTGGGCGGCACTATGCGGCTGGGTGCCTACCCGGCGGTGCTCGAACCGGAGTCGGTTGTGGCGCAGGCCTATCAATGCACGACGGTGTCGGAACGTCACCGACACCGATACGAAGTGAACAATGCCTACCGCGACCGGATCGCGGCGAGCGGCCTGCGGTTCTCCGGGACCTCGCCGGACGGACACCTGGTCGAGTTCGTCGAGTATCCCGCCGAGGTGCATCCCTTCCTGGTCGGCACCCAGGCTCATCCCGAACTGAAGAGCCGGCCGACCCGGCCGCATCCCCTGTTCGTCGCGTTTGTCGGCGCGGCGATCGACTACAAAGCGGCCGAGCGGCTGCCGGTGGAGATGCCGGAGCAGCACCCGAACGGTAGGGAGCGTCCCGATGACGCCGGTGCTCCCGCCGCGGCCCAGTCGCTGGCCGAACATGCTCGTGGCTGATCACGACTTCGAGACCGTCGCAACCGAAACCGTCTACCGCGGAAAGATTCTCGCGCTGCGCACCGACGAGGTCCGGATGCCGGGCGGTGGCACCGCCACCCGTGAGGTTGTCGAGCACTACGGTGCGGTGGCCGTCGCCGCGGTCGATGACGAGGAGCAGTTGGTCCTCATCCGTCAGTACCGGCACCCACTGGGACATCGTTTATGGGAGTTGCCCGCCGGGCTGCTCGACGGACCAGGGGAGGACCCAGCCGACGCCGCCGCCCGCGAACTGCATGAGGAGACCGGACTGGTCGCAGAGGATTGGCGGGTGCTGGTCGACGTCGCGTCCTCGCCGGGGTTTTGTGACGAGACCGTGCGGGTGTACCTGGCCCGCGGGTTGCGGTACGTCGGCCGTCCGGAGGCCGACCATGAGGAGGCTGACCTGACGGTGCACTGGCTGGGGTTGCGGGATGCCGCCGATCGGGTGTTGACCGGCGATATCGTCAACGCCACCGCTGCCGTGGGCGTACTGGCGGCGCGCGCGGTGATCGTCGACGGCAGGCCCACCCGCGCGATCGATGCCCCCTGGCCGGATCGCCCTTCGGCATTCGCGGCGCGACGGGGCCGATCATGACCACGTTCCGCCCCGAGTTCCCCGGCCGCTGTCCCGACGCCGCCCGCGCCGTCCTGGACGGGCAGGTGCAGGGCTACCTGGACCACCTGACCATCGAGCGCGGAGTGGCTGCCAACACCATCAGCTCATATCGGCGCGATCTCCGGCGTTACGTCGAACACTTGACGCCACGGGGTATCGGGGATCTGCGAGACGTCAACGAGACCGATGTCAGTGAGTTCCTGGTGTCGTTGCGACGCGGTGATCCCGACACCGGTGCGACCGCGCTGTCCGCGGTATCGGCGGCGAGGGCGCTGATCGCGGTTCGCGGGCTGCACCGTTTCGCCGCCGCCGAGGGCATTGTGGACCTCGATGTCGCCCGGGCGGTCAAACCGCCGACTCCCAGCCGCCGCCTGCCCAAGAGCCTTCCGCTCGATGAGGTGCTGGCACTGCTCGACGGCGCCGGTGGGGATGCGCCCACCGACGGTCCGCTGGCCCTGCGCAACCGCGCA
>JAHZJY010000037.1 GCA_022600695.1 Actinomycetes bacterium
CTACGGCCCAGCGGGGCTCCGATTGGAACCGGACTGGCGGACGCCGGTACATTGGGCTCGCGCAAGCACGCGGGCGTAGCTCAATGGTAGAGCCCTAGTCTTCCAAACTAGCTACGCGGGTTCGATTCCCGTCGCCCGCTCTGTGAGTCCGCCAAGGGGGGGTTGGATGACAACGTTTCCGGCCATCGCGGCTGGTCACGACACGATAGCGATTCAGCCGCAGTTCGCCATGCGTCTTCTTTCAGTACTATCGCGTCCGTAAATTCGGGTTCGGTCCAGCGCCCGTCCGGACCGTTTGGTTCTCGGTCAGGAGGCGCCCAGAATGACACCGAGTCGAGTGCCCCGGAGCGCCCATACCGCGACCGGTGGCCGCTGCGCCCCCGGGTTCGAGGCGGTCGCATCCGCGTTCGAACGCAACTTCACCGACAACGGCGACGTCGGGGCCGCTGTGGCGGTGTGGGTCGACGGCGATCTGGTGGTCAACCTGTGGGGCGGTTACGCCGACCTGCGCCGCCGGCGCCGCTGGCGGGAGAACACGCTGGCGAGCGTCTTCTCCGGAACCAAGGCGCTGACAAGCACATGCGTGCACCTGCTGGCCGACCGCGGTGAGATAGACCTGTATTCACCGGTGGCACGCTACTGGCCGGAGTTCGGCCAGGCCGGCAAGCAGGACGTCACGATCGCCGACGTGTTGGGACACCGGTCCGGGGTCATCGGCCCGCGCAACCGGATGCACTGGAGCGAGGTCGCCGACTGGGACCGAGTCTGCGAACAGCTCGCCGCCGCGGAGCCATGGTGGAAGCCCGGCACCGCGCAGGGTTACCACATGGTGAGTTTCGGCTTCATCCTCGGCGAGGTGGTCCGCCGGGTGACCGCCCGCAGCCTGGGCCAGTACCTGCGGACCGAGATCGCCGAGCCGATGGGTATCGACGTTCATATCGGAATGCCGCCCGTCGAGCACCGGCGCTGTGCGGACATGCTCAACAAGCCGCACATCCGCGACGTGCTGGCCGACGGCGGCGCGCCCGGCCATCCGGAGTCACTCGACGAACACCCGATGGCCGGGTTGTCGATCGCGATGGGCTTCGTACCGGACGATGAACTCGGCTCGAACGCGCTCGCCGCGTGGCGCAGCGCGGAGTTTCCCGGCACCAACGGCCACGTCTCCGCACTCGGACTGGCGACCTTCTATAACGGGCTGGCACAGGAGAAGATCCTGTCCGGCGGCCATCTCGAGTCGGTGCGGGCCTCTCAGGGCGGTTTCGAACCGGACGTGGTGCTCGGACCCAGGGTCGCCGACCACGGTTGGGGACTGGGCTACATGCTCAACCAGCGTGGTTTGGCGGGCCCGAACCTGCGCAGCTTCGGCCACGGTGGTTCCGGCGGTTCCTACGGGTTCGTCGACCTCGAGCACCGAATCGGATACGCCTACGTGATGAACCGTTTCGACGCCACCAAGTGCAACGCCGACCCGCGCAGCACCGCGCTCAGCGATGCGGTCTACCGGGCTCTGGGCGTTCTCTGACGACGGTCTCGGCCCACTGCCCGCAGCCCGACCCGTCGGTACTGTGGTCGGCATGAACGGTGTCCTGGTACTGCTGATCCTGCTGGTGGTCGCGGCGGTCGCGCTGGCGATGTGGAGTTCGTCGCGAACGTCAGGTACCCGCGCGGCGTCTGGCCTGGCCGACGCCAAGGCCGACGCGCGACGGGTGATCGAACGCCTCGGCGGTCAGGTGCTCAACCTCACCGGTAGCGACCAGGCTTCCCGGCAGGCGCTGGCCGACGCCTCGGAACGATTCACCGCGGCGGCCTCACAGATCGATCAGGCCACCACGGTGAAACAGTCGGCGCTGGCCAAGGAAAGTGCGCTGGAGGGCCTGTACTACGTGCGGGCGGCGCGCACCGCCATGGGGATGGACCCGGGCCCGGAGTTGGAGACCATGGCCGGTCAGCAGGCGGCCGGGACGGTCACCGAAGACCGCCGGGTCCAGTTCGAGGGCCGTGAGATCGAGGCCTCTCCGGTGCCGACCCAAAACACCCCGAACTACTACCCGGGCGGCCGGGTGGCCGGCCGGCCGGTGCCGGCCGGCTGGTACTCCGAGCCATGGTGGAAGCCCGCACTGGTGGCCGGGGCGTGGGGCCTGGGATCGGTGCTGTTGTTCGACGCCATGTTCTCCGGGATGAGCGGGGTGGGCTACGGCGCCTCCGGGTTCGAAAACGGCTACGGATCCGGCTTCGATCAGGGCTTCGGCTCCGGTTACGACGCCGGATACGGCCAGGGATTCGACCAGGGCGCCGACGGCGGCTGGGACGGGGGTGGCGACTTCGGGGGTGGCGACTTCGGGGGTGGCGATTTCGGGGGTGGCGACTTCGGGGGCTTCGGCGGCTTCTGAGGCGTCAGCTCGGACGGGCCGGTGCGGCGTCAGCTCGGACGGGCCGGTGCGGCGTCAGCTCTGACGGGCCGGTGCGGCGTCAGCTCTGACAGGCCGGGCACCAGAACAGGTTTCGGCCCTCCATTACGGCGGTGCGGATCGGCATGCTGCACAGCCGGCACGGTTGCGCGGCGCGCCGGTAGACGTAGGTGCGGGGTCGCCTCGGTCCATACGGCGGCGCCCCGCGGTCATGCTCGGGACGCACCACGATGATCCGGCCCCGTCGCACCCCGACTTGCATCAACTCGACGAGATCGCTCCACGCCTCGGTGAACTCCGACTGGTCGATGTCACGGCCCGGGCGGTACGGGTCGATACCGTGCCGGAAGAGCAGTTCGCAGCGGTAGACGTTTCCCACACCGGCGAGCACCGACTGGTCCATCAGCAGCGCCCCTATCGCCCGGCGGGACTTCGAGATCCGCGCCCAGGCCGGATCCGGTCCGGACCCGCTGCGCAGCGGGTCCGGACCGAGCCGATCCAAGATCGCCGACATCTGAGCCTCGTCGATCAATTCACAGGCGGTGGGCCCGCGCAGGTCGGTACCCCACTCGGCTCCGACGATGCGCATCCGCACCTGGCCGCGTGGTTCCGGCATCGGAACCGGCTTTTCGGTGAATTTGCCGTACAGCCCGAGATGCACATGCACGATGCGTTCGACGTCCCCGTCGTCGGCGGCGTAGCTGTGGAACAGATGTTTGCCCCACGCCGAAGCACGCCGGAACAACCGCCCGTCGACCATCGCCGCGTCGGAGAATCGGCCCTGCGGGCTCGACACCCGCACCCGGGACCCGGCAAAGCGGCGCTGGTGCCGCCGCGCCAGTCGATGCAGAGTGTGGCCCTCCGGCACGGCGGTCAGTCCGAGCCGGGCACCGGGGGTGCGACGCGGGTGCGTTCGTAATCGTCCAGGATGTCGATACGTCGTTGATGGCGCGGGGCATTCGACCACGGAGTCCCCACGAACGCATCCACGATGGCCAGGGCCTCGACCTCGGTGTGCATCCGGCCGCCGATGCCGATCAACTGGGCGTTGTTGTGTTCACGGGCCAGCGCGGCGGTCTCGGTGCTCCAGGCGAGCGCGCACCGGGCCCCGGGCACCTTGTTGGCGGCGATCTGCTCACCGTTTCCCGAGCCGCCCAGCACGATGCCAAGGCTGCCGGGATCGGCCACGGTGCGCAGCGCGGCCGCGATGCAGAACGCCGGGTAGTCATCATCGGCGTCATAGCCGTAAGCGCCGCAGTCGATCGGCTCATGTCCGGTCGCGCGCAGATGGGTGAGAACAGCCTGTTTGAGTTCGTAACCGGCATGGTCGGAGCCGAGATAGACGCGCATGGCGGTCACCTTACTCAAGGCCTCCGGCGCTCAAGGCCTTCCGCGGAACGTTTCAGTCGTAGCAGGGGCCCTCGGTGCGGGTGCGTTTGAGTTCGAAGAAGTGCGGGTATGACGCCAACGCCACCGCAGCGTCCCACAGTTCACCGGCCTGCTCCCCGCGCGGGATCCTGGACAGCACGGGGCCGAAGAACGCCACCCCGTCGATATGGATGGTCGGGGTGCCGACCTGATCGCCCACCGGATCCATCCCCGCGTGGTGGCTGTCCCGCAGCGCCGAGTCGCGGACGTCCTCACCGGCGGCGGCGGCCAAGCCGGCCGGCAGCCCGGCCTCGGCGAGCGACTCGGCGATCACCTGCTCCAGATCCCGGTTGCCCTGGTTGTGGATCCGGGTGCCCATCGCGGTGTAGAGCGGACCGAGCGCATCCGGCCCGTGGTCCTGTTCAGCGGCGATGGCCACCCGCACCGGACCCCAGGCGGTCCTCATCAGTTCCCGGTACTGCTCGGGCAGGTCGGTCTTGTTCTCGTTGAGCACCGCCAGGCTCATCACATGGAATCGCACATCGATGTCACGCACCTTCTCCACCTCGAGGATCCAGCGTGAGGTGATCCATGCCCATGGGCACAGCGGGTCGAACCAGAAATCAGCGTCGGACGCGCGGGGGGACTTCGGAACTGAGTCGGCCATGCCCCCAGGATAGGTTGGAACCCGTGCTTCCGAATCTGACCCGCAATGAGGCCATCGAGCGCGCGGCACTGGTGACCGTCGAGCGCTACCGGATCGAACTCGACCTGACCGTCGGCGACAAAGAGTTCCGCTCCAGGACCACCGTCGAGTTCGAAGCCCTACCGGGGGCAGACAGCTATATCGACCTGGCCGCCGACCGGGTACACCGAGCTGTTCTCAACGGCCACGATATCGACATCACGGATTACGACGAGTCACGCGGGATCACCCTGAGCGGCCTCGCGCAACGCAATGTGCTCGTCGTCGAGGCCGACTGCCGCTACTCGAACACCGGTGAGGGACTGCACCGCTTCGTCGACCCGGTCGACGAGCACGTGTACCTCTACTCACAGTTCGAGACCGCCGACGCCAAGCGGATGTTCGCCTGCTTCGACCAGCCGGATCTCAAGGCGACCTTCGATATCGCGGTGACCGCACCGGCCCACTGGGAAGTGATCTCCAACGGCGCCACGACCGATGTGCAGAAGCACGGCGAAACCAGGACCCACACCTTCGCGACGACACCGCGGATGAGCACCTATCTGGTGGCGTTGGTGGCCGGGCCCTATGCACGGTGGGATGACGTCTACTCCGATGAATTCGGCGAGATCCCCCTGGGCCTGTTCTGCCGTGCCTCGCTGGCGCCGTTCATGGATGCCGAACGACTGTTCACCGAAACGAAACAGGGATTCGGCTTCTACCACTGCAATTTCGGGGTTCCCTACGCGTTCGGCAAGTACGACCAATTGTTCGTCCCGGAATTCAATGCCGGCGCGATGGAGAACGCCGGCGCCGTGACCTTCCTCGAGGACTATGTGTTCCGCAGCAAGGTCACCCGGGCCTCCTACGAACGGCGAGCCGAAACGGTGCTGCACGAGATGGCGCATATGTGGTTCGGCGACCTGGTGACCATGCGGTGGTGGGACGATCTGTGGCTCAATGAGTCGTTCGCGACGTTCGCTTCGGTGCTGTGCCAGGCCGACGCGACCGAGTACAGCGAGGCCTGGACAACCTTCGCCAACGTGGAGAAATCCTGGGCCTACCGACAGGACCAGTTGCCGTCCACCCATCCGATTGCGGCCGATATCCCCGATCTGCACGCCGTCGAGGTGAACTTCGACGGCATCACCTATGCCAAGGGCGCCAGTGTTCTCAAGCAACTGGTGGCCTATGTCGGCCTGGACCACTTCCTGGCCGGACTACGGGACTACTTCGCCGCGCATGCATTCGACAACGCCACCTTCGACGACCTGCTCGGCGCGCTGGAGCGGTCATCCGGCCGCGACCTGTCCGACTGGGGCCGGCAGTGGTTGAAGACCACCGGGCTCAATTCCCTGCTCGCCGACTTCGACGTCGACGACGAGGGCCGGTTCACCCGGTTCGCCATCCGCCAGGGCGGAGCCAGCCCGGGCGCCGGGGAGACCCGGGTGCACCGGCTGGCGATCGGTGTCTATGACGACACCGGCAACGGCAAGCTGGTGCGCACCCACCGCGAGGAGGTCGATGTCGCCGGCCAGTTCACCGAGGTCACAGCGCTGCGGGGTGTTGGGCGCGGCAAGCTGGTGCTGGTCAACGACGACGACCTGACCTACTGCTCGATGCGCCTGGACCCGGAGTCACTCGGCGTCGCGCTTGAGCGCATCGCCGATATCGCCGACCCGCTGCCCCGCACGCTGGTGTGGTCGGCGGCCTGGGAGATGACCCGGGACGCGGAATTGCAGGCTCGCGACTTCGTCGCCCTGGTGATGCGGGGGGTACACGGCGAGACCGAGGTCGGCGTCGCCCAGCGCCTGCTGATGCAGGCCCAGACCGCGTTGAACGCCTACGCCGAGCCGGTCTGGGCGGCCGGTACGGGCTGGCCGGCCTTCGCCGACCGGCTGCTGGAGTTGGCCCGCGGCGCCGAGCCGGGCTCGGATCACCAACTGGCGTTCGTCAATGCGCTGTGCACCTCGAGACTGTCTGCGGAACAGCTGGAGGTCCCCGCCGATCTGCTCGACCGGGATCCGGCCGCCTGCGGGCTCCCCGGGCTTCACGTCGACACCGATCTGCGGTGGCGTCTGGTGACCGCGCTGGCCGCCGGCGGCCGTATCGATGCGGATGGGCCGGAGACCCCGTTCATCGACGCCGAACTGCAGCGGGACCCGACCGCGGCCGGTAAGCGGCACGCGGCCACCGCATCTGCGGCCCGGCCACAGTCCGACGTCAAGCACCGGGCCTGGCGCGAGGTGATCGAGGACGACACCCTGCCCAACATCACCGCCCGGGCGATCATCGCCGGGTTCTCCCGGCCCGGTCAGGGCGAGTTGCTGGCACCGTTCGCCGGACATTACTTCGACGCCATCGGGAAAGTCTGGGAACGGCGCTCC
>JAHZJY010000302.1 GCA_022600695.1 Actinomycetes bacterium
ACACTCCGAAACCATCGACGGCGACGCCCCGCAGGTCGACATCTCGCCCAGCGACGGCAGGTCGAGCGCCAGCGAAGAAAGCTGCCGTGCCGAAGCCCCCCGCGCAGAAGGCTGCGGCCAAGAAAGTTACGGCCAAGAAAGCTGCCGCGAAGAAGCCGGTCCCGAAGAAGCCGGTCGCGAAGAAAGCAGCGGCCGAAAAGCCCCCAACCAACAAGTGACCGACATCCCGGGGGTATCGAGTGAACTTCTGCGACCCCGATTTCAGTAGGTCGGAACTCTCACCCGCGCAGGCTTGTGCCCGGTGGCCTGAAAGATGATGCGCCGGGCGATGGCCACGGCGTGGTCGGCGAAGCGCTCGTAGTACCGGCCCAGCAAAGTCACATCCACCGCCGCGGTCGTTCCGTGTTTCCACTCCCGATCCAGCAGCACGGAGAACAGGTGGCGGTGAAGATCATCCATCGCGTCGTCGTCATCCCGAATTCGCCGCGCCTGACCGGGGTCGTTGGAGGCGATAACCTGCCGCGCGCTGTCCCCCAGATCGACTGCGATGCGACCCATTTCGGTGAAGTGGCCGCTGACATCGTCGGGCAGCGCACGCTGCGGGTGCCGGCGCCGGGCGGCCTCGGCGACATGAAGGGCGAGCGCTCCCATCCGCTCGATATCGGCGACGATCTGGATGGAGCCCACGATGGTCCGCAGTTCGCCGGCGACCGGTGCCCGCAGTGTCAGTAGCGCCAGGCCGGCATCTTCCGCCTTCGCGCTGGCTTCGGCTATCGTCTCGTGCTCGCCGATCACCTGCTCCGCCGCCAAAAGATCCGCGGACAGCAGTGCGTCGGTGGCACGCTGCATAGCGGTCCCGGCCAGACCGCACATTTCAGCGAGTTCGCCGGTGAGCGCCGAGAGTTGCGCGCCGTACACGGTTCGCATGGGAACACCGTAGGTGCCGGGGGTCACCAGCCGGCTGCAAGCAATTGAACGCCAGATGAATGTCGGCCGCCAAACACCGACCTGCGTGTCTGTACTGGCCTTATCCTGGCCCTATGAGCGTCACCTTCAACGATCGGACACCCGAGCAACGCCGCCGGGCAGTGTCGAACTTGTTCGACTTCCTCGTCAAGGGCGGTGTGGCCGACACCACCCGGATGCCCTCGGAGATCATCGCCGAGGGGCACAAATCCACGCTGCATCGCTATCTTCCCGCCGACGAGCCGCTGACCGGAGACCCGGTCCTTTTCGTACCCCCGCTTGGGTCGCAGGCGACGTGCTTCGACTTACGGCGCGGGTGCTCGCTCACCGAACATCTGGTGAACCGTGGTCGGCCGACCTATCTCGTCGACTACGGCAAGATGGGCCTCGAGGACCGCGACATCGGGATCGAGTTCTTCGTCTCCGATGTCGTGCCGAATGCAATCAGGACGGTGTCCCGGGACGCCGGGGGCGCACCCGTTCATCTGATCGGTTGGTGCCTGGGCGGGCTGATCGCGCTCTTGACCACCGCCGCCTACTCCGACCTGCCGATCAAATCCGTCACCATGGTCGCCAGCCCCTTCGACCTCAGCAAGCACCGGATGGTCGCTCCGTTACGCACCGCCGGCAAGTACACCGGCGGACGGATCCTGGGCGGCGCGATGAGGGTGCTCGGCGGTCTGCCGTCCCAGATTGTCGGGCCGGCATTCAAAGCCACCTCGTTGACGGTGTACCTGAAGAAGCCGGTGACACTGTTCAAACACCGTGACGATCGCGAGTTCCTCGCTCAGGTCGAGGCGGTCGACGGCTTGATGAACAGCATGCTCGCCTACCCGGGGCGCGCGACATTACAGATCTATCAGCGGCTGGTTCAGCGAAACGAGTTGGCGGAAGGCACGATTCAGGGCCCCAACAAACTGGTCGACCTCGCCGATGTGCGCGTTCCGGTGATGAACGTGGCCGGCACCTCTGATGTCCTGGTGCCCGTGGCGGTCGCCCACCACGTCGGAGAGCTGCTGCCCAATTGCCCCGAGGTGCGGCTCGAGACCGCCCCCGGCGGGCACCTGGGAGTGCTGACCGGCCGCTCCGCGCCGGCGACCACCTGGGTGATGATCGACGACTTTCTCGACAAACAGCCTGCCTGACTCCCGTATCAGCGCACCGGGCCGTCACTAGGACAGCTGTCGCGCCGCCGGTTGTTGTTGGGTGATGCAATGGATTCCGCCGCCCCGCTCGAACAACGGACGTGCGTCGACGGTGACGACCCGGCGACCCGGATACTGCTCGGCGAGGATCGCCGCCGCACTACGATCATGGACGTCACCGAAGCCGCAGGCGATGACGCCGCCATTGACGACGAGATGATTGATATAGCTGTAGTCGACGTAGCCCTCCGCATCGGTCAACGTTGCGGGAGCTGGCATCTCGACGATCTCCCAGGTACGCCCCGCCGCATCGCGACTGGCCTCAACCGCGGCCCGAATCGTGCGGCACACCTCGAAATCGGGATGTGATTCATCACGTTGGGTGTGCAGTAGGAGCCGACCGGGTGAGGTGATCGCCGCCACGATGTCGACGTGTCCGCGGGTGCCGAATCGCTGAGAGTCTCGGGTCAGCCCGCACGGGAGCCAGACGGCATGGGTGGCTCCGATGGTTCTGGCCAACTCCTCCTCGACATCATCGCGGGTTCGACCGGGATTGCGGCCCGGGTCGAGCTGCACCGTGTCGGTGACGAGCACAGTGCCCAGCCCGTCCACCTGTATTCCGCCACCCTCGTTGACCAGTCCCGAACTGATGACGGGTGTGCCGGCAGCCTCGGCGACGAAGCGACCGATTTTCGTATCGAGGTCCCACTGTGCCCAGTCCTGGCCACCCCAGCCGTTGAACACCCAGTCCACCGCGGCCACTGACCCGTCGACGGCATGCACGAAGCTCGGCCCGATATCACGCATCCAGGCGTCATTGAGCGGGGCCTCGACGATGTCGACATCCGCTGACAGGTACCGGTCCGCGATATCGCGTTCGGATGGATCCACGACCACGGTGACGGGTTCGAACTCGGCGACAGCATGCGCCACCGCGGACCAGGTGGATCGTGCCTCGTGTCGGGCCTGTTCGGTGTCCCCGAGCGAGTAGCCCGCACAGGGAAACGCCATCCAGACCCGTTCCTGCGCTTCGGATTCGGCCGGCATCAGGTACCCCTCCGGGGGTCCGGCCGCACTTTCGTCCTTCACTACTGATCACCTCTCATAGGGGTGGTGTCCGCGGCGGCGGGGTTCGCCGGGAACCCGTGGCTTCGAATGCCGCGGCCATGGCCAGCAACGCGGTGTCGTCGTAGGCCCGGCCGGCGAAGGTCAGCCCGACCGGCATACCGATATCGGCCATGGTGCCCATCGGCACCGTCACGGTCGGGATTCCCAGATGCCGCGGCACGAGATTGCCGTTCGCCACCCACACGCCGTTGCGCCACCCCAGGTCGGCAGAGGCCGGGTTGATATCCATATCAGCAGGACCGACGTCGGCGACGGCGGGGAAGATCACCGCGTCGAGTCCGCGGCGTTGCATCCACTCCTCGAGGTCGATGCGACGGGTCCTTTCCAGTCCGCGGAGGCCCTCCTCGAGGTGCGGGATTTCGAGAAACGATTCGATCGGATGCTCACGAATGAAGGCCGGGTAGATATTGATATCGTCGCTGCCCTCACCGAACCCGTCCACCCGGTCCGGCAGTGCGCCGGGGGCGTTGACCCAGATCAAGCTTCCCTCGACTTTGTCGAGGCTGGGCAGGTCCGGGTCGTCGTTGGCCCGCAGAAAGTCGTCCCACGCCCATGCGGAGAGGTCGAGGATCTCACGATCGAGAAACTCTGAGCTGACCAGACCACGAGTCCGGATCGACGGCGCACCGGAACGGTCTCGTTCGTAGTTGGAGACCACCGGGAAGTCCACCAGGACGACGTCGGCACCTGCTGCGATCAGGTCCGCTCCCGCGGCGCGAAACAGGTCGAGAACGGACTGCCGGGTATCGATGCGCTGTCCGGTGGGCCCGCCGATCCCGAGTTCCTCGCCGACGCCGGCTTCGGGGTCGGCATTGACGTACATGCGCGGTATCCCGAATCGCTTTCCGGTCAGGGCATTCCGGGCAGCCCCTCGATCGACGGACATCAATTCCCGGTACGACTTCGGCCGCATCGACGACGCCCGCGGGATCTTCACCCACGGTTGCATTCGCCACAGGTCGCCGCGCGGATCGGCGTCGTCGGCGACGAGGATGTCGAGCACCTCGAACATGTCGGCCATGGTGCGGGTATGCGGGACCACCACGTCCATGGTGGGCACCAACGGCCAGTTCCCCCGCACTGAGATCACACCGCGCGACGGGGTGTAGGCACACAGTGCGTTGTTCGTTGCCGGGGCACGACCGCTGGACCAGGTTTCCTCGCCGAGCCCGAACGCAGCGAAGCTCGCAGCTGTGGCGGTACCCGAGCCGTTCGATGAACCCGACCCGAAGGCCGATGTCAAGAATTCCGCGTTATAGGGACTTTCGGCCCGTCCGTACAGGCCGCGTTGCATACCGCCGTTGGCCATCGGCGGCATGTTCGTCAAGCCTAGGAGAATCGCGCCGCCGCACCGGAGCCGCTCGACCGCGAAGGCGTCCCGGTGCGCGATCAGATCGGCGAAGGCATGGGAACCGGCCGCGACAGTCAGACCTTTCGCCAGGAAGCTGTCCTTGGCCGTGTACGGGATGCCATCGAGGGGGCCGAGCACCTCACCCCGGGCACGACGCTGGTCGGAGGCCAGCGCCTCGGCCAGGGCATCGGGATTTCGAACCACCACGGAATTCAGGGTCGGGCCGCTGAGGTCGTAGGCCTCGATCCGGCGCAGATAGGACTCGACCAGTTCCACGCTGGTCACCCGTCCGTCCTCCAGCGCCCCGCGCAGCTCCGCGATAGCCGTGTCGACAACGTCGAACGAGTTCACCCGCGCCTCCATTACTCCGCTGATGGGACGGAACGAGACCTCACCCTAAAAGGTTCCTGGCAAGACTTCTTAGCGACACGTTAGCCGTGCGGGCCCGCCGCCTTATTTTCCAGCCATAGCGTTGGACACATGTTGCTCGACGTTCGCTGGCTGAACTACCTGTTGAAGCGCACCGGCCGCAGGTAGCTCGCTACCGACGGCCCACGCCGATAGGCCCGACGGGTCCTGCCACGGGACCAACCCCACCGACCCCGACGGGCCCCACGGGCCCGACCACCGGGTTCGGCCCTACCCCGATAGGGCCGGCCGGCCCCAGGATCGGATCGACATACGGTGTCGGGTCGGCAACCAGGCAGAGATTCAACTGGTAGTTCCAGTACATGACCGGGGTGTTGCAGGGCTGGCACTGGTTGGTGATGGTGTTGTAGAAGAAGTTGTAGTCGCAGTTCTGCTGGGCCTGGCTAACCGCGGAGGATGCCAACGCGGTCAACGGCAGCGCCGCCACGGTAAATGCGAAGGTGCTGAGTGCTCCGCAGAACTGGGGCCGGGTCTTCATGGGCATCTCATCTCTGTTTGCGACGGACTGGGCTCACCGTAAACCAGATCGCGCCGTGGGTCGTCTCCGTTACATCGACCGATCAGCGAAGCCGTCTCTCCGCGGCTACCCGCGCCCGGCCCGGCGCCGCCGGGACCACACCGTGTAACCGCCGCCGACCGCGGCGGTCACCACCCCGTAGAGCGCTACCGCGGCGTGGGCGTCGGCGGCGGGAAAATTCGCCGAGGCCAACGCCAGCGCGGTTGCGGGATGACGGCAACTGGCCGCGAAGGCCAGCACCGTTGCGTCGCGGTGGTCCGGTCCGCCCAGCACGTGGCCCACGACAAAGGCACCCGCCACGAAAATGCCGATCGCGGCGAGCGTCCGGTCGCCGATGAGCGACCAGATCGACGGGGCCGACGAGGTCACCAACGCGGCCATGGCGATGGGCAACAGCCACCGCTGCGCCCGATGGATCGGCGCCGACAGCCGCCGGGCTGTCGTCGGCGCCATCCGCGCAACCGCCATCCCGCCGAGCAGGGGCAGCAGCACCGACAACGTCAGCAGCCGGGCGATTGCCCACGGAGTCACCACATAGTCGCGGCCGAACAGTGCTTCCAGGGCCACCGCGGAAACCGCGATGGCGGGGACGGCCAGCACCGCCAGGATGAGCACCAGCCCCAGCCCGTAGTCGGCTCGCCCCCCGGCCTTCGCCCCCCGGCCCGGTAGCAGCGGCGGCAACGGGGAGACCGCGAGTGCCACCAAGGCAATCGCGACCGGCGGGCGCAGTTCGAACACCGTCACCAGTCCGACAGCCAGGGCCGGCGCCGCAACCAGCACGGCAACCAGGGATCGCATGAGCAAACCGGGTCGGCGCGTCAGGGCAGCGACGTCGGAGAACCGGGCTTGCAGCCCCGAGCCGAACACCAGCACCGCAAGGCTGACTCCGAACGCGATCTTCGCCGTCGCGGCCCAGGTCACCGCTTACCCCCTGATACAGCGGGTTTGGCCATCCTCATCCCGGGAAACCTACTCGTGGCCGCAGATCCGATGGCGGCGACGTGAAGCAGGCCATGGCTTGAAGCGGGCCACGGCGCAGGAGTGTGATGTCGGTATGCGACTACCCCAGTGGCTGGCCCGATTCAATCGGTACGTCACCAATCCGGTGCAACGGCTGTGGGCGGGCTGGGCGCCGACCATGGGGATCCTCGAGCACGTCGGCCGGCGGTCGGGCCGCGTCTATCGCACTCCGCTGACCGTGTTCTCCACCGCCGATGGGGTGGCCATCCTGCTGACTTACGGACCGGACCGGGACTGGCTGAAGAACCTCACCGAGGCCGGCGGTGGCCGGTTGCGCCGACACGGCGCCGACATCGTCGTCCGAGACCCTCAAGTGGTGCCCAGGGAGCAGGCGGCGCCGCATATCACCGGGTTCGGCCGGCGGCTGTTCCCCCGACTGCCGTTCGAGCACGCGGTGCTGCTCAAGCGCGGCTGAGGCCCACTACCGCACCACCAGCACCGGGCATTCGGCGTGATGGATCACGTTCTGGCTGACCGAACCGAGAATAGAGTCGGCCAGCGTGCCCCGGCCGCGGCTGCCGACGACCACCAACTGGGCATCCCTGGACAGCTCGGTGAGCCCCTTGGCCGGACTGATGTCCTGGAACACCTTGGTGACGTGGGCGTTGCGGTAGGTGCGGGCCAACGGTTCGACCAACTCGTCCATCTTGCGGCGTTGCTGGGACTGCAACAGATCGAGCAGTTGCCAATCCATGGGCCCCTGGCCGCCGAGGTCGCCCATGCCGACGGCCGCGCCGATCTCCCACATGTGCACCACCGTCAGCGGCGCATGCAGCAGGGCGGCGATGCCGAACGCTTCAGCCAGCGCCCGGTTCGAATGTTCGGACTCATCGACCCCGACGACGACGGGCAGCGGCTTGCCGGTCCGCCTGGCCAGCGGCGAGCGCCAGACCAGAACGGGACACTGCGCCCGATTCACCACCCGCACGGTGTGCCCGCCCAACGCGCGATGGTCCCCCGCGCCGGCGCCCACCGCCATCAACCGGGCTGACTGCGAGGCGTCGGCGAGGACGGTGGCAACCGCACCCTTGACGGCCGCCGTATGGATCGTCAGGTCCGGATGCGCCGACCGCACTTCGGTCTCCGCCGCGGCCAGCACCGACTCGCCGTCAGCGCCGCGCTCAGGGTCGGCAGCCGGTCCGGGGCTGGCGAAATGCCAGTTCAGCTTGGGTAGCGCGTGCAGCAGCGTCAGCGGCAGGGATTGGCGCGCGGCCAGGTCGGCGGCCCACCGGGCACCGCCGAGTGCGGTGTCCGAGCCGTCGATCCCCACGACGATCCCCGAGACGGTGGCCGACTGATCAGCTGCGGTAGTCATACCTGGACACTATGCGGCCAGCCACTATCGTGGCGCATGTGGGGAACGTGCCAGGCCCGCCGGATGGCGGCGGGAACAGCGTCAGTCGCCGTCGTTTGCTGGCGATCGCCGGCGGTGCCGGACTGGCCTCAATCGTGGCCGGTTGCTCTGCGGACCTGACCGCGAACTCGACGGCGAGCCCATTGCCGACCCGGCAGCCTATGGCTACTCCGGCCCCCACGGCGATGTCATCGGAGGTGATGTTGTGCCGGGACGCCTGGGGGGCCCGACCTGCCCTGCCCGGCGGTCGCGAGCACACGATCGACCGGATGACCATTCACCATTCAGCGGTGCCACTGCCGGACAACCGGCAGATCATTGCCCGGCTGCAGCAGCATCAGCGGTTCCACCAGGATGACAAGGGCTGGGTCGATATCGCCTACCACGCCGCGGTCGACCGCGACGGCAACGTCTTCGCGCTGCGCGACACCGCCATCGCCGGTGATACCGCCACCGACTACGACACCACCGGTCACTTCCTCATCCTCTGCGAGGGCAATTTCGACGACGAGACCATCACCGAGGCGCAACTCGACGGCGCGGCCCTCGTGTGCGCTTGGGCAACAAGGGAATTCGGAATCGGAGTCGACACTTTGGCCGGCCACAGAGATGTCGCCCGTGCGACGAGTTGCCCGGGCACTGGCCTCGAGGCCCATCTCACCTCCGGTGATCTCACCCAGCGGATAAGCGATCTGATCGACACCGGATTCGACCTGCAACCACTGTGCGGACCCCCGGCAGACGCCCGGGTCGCCGGTATCGAGGCGGGCCGCTGAGCGGCGAAGGATAAATCCCGCCTGTCGGGCATCGCAGTAGGCCTGACGAGCCTTACGTGGACATAGACGATGGCTAAGCGATGAGCCGAGGCGACAAGAGACGTCCCGCCGGGAAGAAACCGGATTCGTCAGGAACCTGTAGGGCGGGCGGGGCTCGAACCCGCGACCAACGGATTATGAGTCCGCGGCTCTAACCAACTGAGCTACCGCCCCCTGCACGACCGCTGTGCCCCACGAGACTAGCGCCCACTTCAGGCGCGGCGACGGGCCGGGACCTTCGGTGCATGACGAGGGGGAACCCGTTGCCTTCCGGGTACCGCAGGACGTTGATCTCGCCCGGGAAATCCCCCGCGCGACCATCAGCCCAGAAGAGTGTCGGGGGACTTCCAGGTGATTCCGTCGAACCGGCCGAAGTCGCTGTCGTAACTGACGATCGTCGCCCGATGCTCGAGGGCAAGTGCCGCCAAGTGGCCGTCGTTCACCAGGTTGCCGCCAGTACCGACTCCATGCAAGAGACCGGCCAGAACATCGCCGTGCCGTGGCGTCGGGTCCACCAGGACCGCACCTGGTGCGCTCAGCCATTCGGTGATCTGCTGCATCGCCCGCGAAATGGTCAACGGTGACGGGAACAGGCCGACCTTGGTCGTCAGTCGGACGAAAGCCAGTAGCGGCACCCAGGCCAGCCCCACGGTGTCGGAACCAGACAAGGCCGTATCCAGCCATCGCCGGCTGGCATGGTGATGTTCGCTGGCCGAGTTGACCGCATAGAGAAGCACGTTGGCATCGACGATCTTCATACGCCGCGCCGCTGGCGGCGAATGAGTTCCTCGTCTTCGAGCTCAGCAGCCAGTTGGAGTGCGCGGTCCAGGTTCACCGTCGCAACCCCGAGATCCGCCGTCCGGGTGCTGAACGGCGCGGGCGCCGGACGTCCCTGGGCACCGTCCCGGATCGCATCATTGAGGGCGGCCTTGAAGGACAGTCCCCCGTCGCGCATGCGCCGATGAATCACCGCCAGGGTGTCATCGTCGAGTGTGACGGTGGTGCGCACATTGACAGCATAACATCATCGTAATTGATGCCTTGCTGTCATAGCGCGACTACTGCGCCTGGCTGACCGAGGACATGTGGAAGTCCGGGATCCGCAGCGTGGGCATCACCGCCCGGGTGGCCCAGTCGCTCCACTCCCGCGGCAGGGTGGCCTCCGGCAACCCGGCCTCGGTGGCCCTGCGCAGCAGGTCCAACGGGCTCTCGTTGAACCGGAAGTTGTTGACCGCCGCGGTGATCTCACCGTCCTCGATGAGGTACACCCCGTCACGGGTCAGCCCGGTCAGCAGCAAGGTGGTGGGCTCGACGGTGCGGATGTACCAGAACGTGGTCAGCAGCAGTCCGCGTTCTGTCGCGGCCACCATATCGGCCAAATCCTTTGTCCCGCCCGTCATCAGCAGGTTGTCCGCCGCAACCGCCGGGTCGGTGCCGAACTCGGCCGCCGCCGCCCTCGGGTAGGCCAACGCCGCGATGGCGCCATCGCGGATCCAGTCGACCCGGCCGATGTCCATTCCGTTGTCGAACACCGACACCCGTTCCGAGCCCACGGCGGTGTGCACGAACGGCGCGCACTCCAGCCCCGGGGCCAACGGGTCGGAATACAGGGTCAGCCCGAGGTCGGTGAGGCGCTCCCCCACCCGGGTTCCGCCACCGGGTGCCGACAGCGCGGTGCGACCCTCCTGCGCCCCGCGGCCGTCCATCGACCAGTTGAGATAGATCATCATGTCCGCCACGGTCGAGGGCGGCATCAGCGTCTCGTAGCGCCCGGCCGGCAGTTCGACGATGCGACGCGACCAATCCAGCCGCATCGACAACTCCGCCAGCATGGCCTCGACCGGGACGTCGGCGAACCATGGTGTGCTCACCCCGACCCAGGCGCTGGCATCACCACGTTTGGCGTTGATCTCCACCGATCCGGTGGGCTGGGTGAAGCGGCGGCGAACTCCGGTCGAGGAGGCCAGGAACGTCGTCTCCACCACGTGGTGGGCGTAACCGTAAAGCCGGTCGGCTCCGCCGAAACCGGCCGACAACGCGCGCGCCACCTCAGCGAACGCCCGGGCCCCGGTGCCCGGCACCGGATCGGACCAGTCGGCAGACGTGCCGGAGCCGGCAAGCAGTGGCGCGGCGTCCAGTGCCGCCGGCGCGGCGTGGGCGGCTTGCTCGGCGGCGACCACCAGATCAACGACGGCATCGGCGGAGACCACGCTGGAGCGCACGGACCCGATGTGGGCGGTATCGCCGGCGCGCACGACCGAGATCACCGCCACGGAGCGTGCGGTGGACACCCCGTTGGTGGTCATCGAGTTCCCCGCCCAGCGCAGCGCGGCCTCCGCACGTTCGGTGACGATCACGACCGTCTCATCGCAGCGACCAGACTGCGCGGCCGCCGCAAGCGCGCGCTCGGCGACATCCTGGGCTGGGATCATCGTCCCGACTCCTCACGGGTGTTCAGCACGTTGACCCCCCGGAACAGTGCCGACGGGCAGCCGTGACTGACCGCGGCCACTTGGCCGGGCTGGGCCTTGCCGCAGTTGAAGGCTCCGCCGAGCCGCCAGGTCGACGGCCCGCCGACGGCCTCCATCGAGTTCCAGAAGTCGGTGGTGGTGGCCTGGTAGGCGACGTCGCGCAGTTGTCCGTCCAGCCGGCCGTCGCGGATCCGGAAGAATCGCTGCCCGGTGAACTGGAAGTTGTAGCGCTGCATATCAATCGACCAACTCTTGTCACCCACAATGTATATGCCGTTCTCCACCCGGCTGATCAGGTCGACGGTGCTCAGGTTGTCGGTGCCGGGCTGCAGCGACACGTTGGGCATGCGCTGGATCGGAACGTGATGAGCCGAGTCGGCATAGGAGCATCCGTTGGAGCGGTCCAGTCCGAGCTTGCGGGCGAACACCCGGTCCAGCTGGTATCCGACGAAGACACCGTCGCGCACCAAATCCCAGCTCTGGGCGGCCACCCCCTCGGCGTCGTAGCCGATACTTGCCAGACCGTGATCGACGGTCCGGTCGGCGGTCACCGTCATCACCTCCGAGCCGTACCGCATCCGGCCCAGCTTGTCCGGGGTGGCGAAAGAGGTTCCGGCATAGGCGGCCTCATATCCGATCGCCCGGTCGTACTCGGTGGCGTGGCCGATCGACTCGTGGATCGTCAGCCACAGGTTGGTGGGGTCGATGACCAGATCGGTCGGCCCGGCGACGACGCTGGGCGATTTGGTCTTCTCCGCCAGCAGCACCGGCAGCTCCGCCAGTTCCGTGCTCCAACTCCACACCTCGTCCCCGGCAACGGCCTCCCAGCCGCGGCCGGTCGGCGGCGCGAGGGTCCGCATCGATTCGAAGCCGCCGGAATCGGTGTCCACGGTCACCGCCTCGAACGCCGGCATGGTCCGGACCCGCTGTTGGGTTATCGAGGAGCCGAAGGTGTCGGCATAGAACGTCTGCTCCTTGACCGTGTTGACCGTCGCCCCGACGTGATCGACGCCACCGCCGTTCCTGCCCCCGGCGAGCAGCCGGCTGGAGTAATCCTCGAGCACGGCGATCTTCTCCCCGGTGGGGATGGTGAACGGGTCGATCCGGTAGTCCGAGACCCAGGTGGCGTCACGGTAGACCGGCTCGTCGGCCAGTTCGATGCGCTCGGCGTTGAGCGCGGCCAGGGTCACCGCGACCCCCACGGCATGGCGGGCCGACTCCGCGGCGATATCGGGGGTCAGCCCGGCGTGGGAGGCGAAACCCCAGGTGCCGTCGACGAGCACCCGCACCGCAAGGCCGATATCGCGGTCGAGCACCGCCGACTCCAGTTCGCCGTCGCGCAGGTGGACGATCTCGGTGGTGATGGCATGCAGGCGCAGGTCGGCGTAGCTGGCCCCGCCCGCCATCGCCGCTGACAGGGCGGCGTCGGCGAGGCGGTGGCGAGGCAGTGCCAAGAAGTCCTCGTCGACACCGGCTGTATGAGATCTCACCGCACCACCGTAGCCGGGGGCTTTAATTACTGTCGTGAACCGGCGGCGTGCGC
>JAHZJY010000303.1 GCA_022600695.1 Actinomycetes bacterium
GACAGGCACTCTCGAACCCAGGTCGGCGACAGCGGTCGGGTGTGGTACTCGGGGGCGCCGGAGGTCACCAACTACGACCATGTCGAGAGCGACTCCGGGCATGTGCTGGAAGTCGAGATGGACCTGGTTGACCCGGCGCATCCGGTCACGGTCCGGTCCCGCAAGGTGGGCAGCTGGCGGTTCCTGACCTTGCACCATGAGGTCAACAACATTCGCGATATCGCCGACCTGGATCTCAACCTGGACCAATTGGCCGACAAGGACCGTACGGTGGTGCAACTCGCCCTGGTCGGGACGCTCACGGTCACCGACCGCGCCGCTCTGGATGCACTGTTGGACAAGTACTCCCGGTTGTTCGCCTGCCTGGATTCCTGGGATCGCCACACCAACCTGGTCGTGATGCCGTCCGATGGTGAGTTCGACGATCTCGGGATCGGTGGGTTCGCCGCCGGCGCGGTTGCCGAATTGCTGGATGTGGCGCGCTCCGCTGAGGACGGGTCCGGGGCGGCCCGCGGCGCGCTGGCCCTGTTGCTGCGGCTGAACGGGGGGACTGTCGCGTGATCCTGCACCGGCTGCGGCTGCGGAACTTCCGTGGCGTCTCCGATCGGGAGGTGACGTTCCCCGACCGAGGGGTGGTGGTGGTGTGCGGTCCTAACGAGGTCGGCAAGTCCTCGATGCTCGAAGCCCTGGACCTGCTGCTGAACTATCGGGACCGGTCGAACCATCGCAATGTCAAGCAGGTCAAGCCGGCCCATGCCGACGTCGGCGCCGAGGTCGAGGCAGAGATCAGCACGGGTCCGTATCGATTCGTCTACCGCAAGCGGTTCCACAAGAAGTATCAGACTGAACTCGAGGTCATCGATCCCAGACGCGAGAGCCTGACCGGCGATGAAGCCCACGAGTGGGTCGAGGCGACTTTGGAGCGGACTCTCGATACCGGGCTCTGGGATGCCCTGCGGGTGTTGCAGTCGACATCAACCCAGGCGGTGGATCTGTCCGGTTGTGACGCGCTATCACGGGCACTGGATGCGGCCGCCGGTCAGGCCAGTGCGTCATCGTCGGGCACCGACCCGCTTCTGATCGACCGCATCGAGGCTGAGTATCTTCGCTACTTCACCGCGACCGGCCGGCCGTCGAGGGACTGGAAGGCCGCCCGCGATCGACTCGGCGCCGCTCAACGCGAGACGCAACGGTGCCGCGCCGCCGTTGCCGAGGTCGATGAGCGCGTCGATCGTTATGAGGACCTGACCGCGACATTGTTGACTGCCGAGCGGAACCTGGGGTTGGCCATGGAGCGGGTGGCGACGGCCCGGGCGGCGCACACCGTCCTCGACGGTCTGGCCGAGCAGCTGGGTCAGGCTCGTCTGGTCGCTCAAGCGGCCGCCGCGACCAGTGCGAACTCGGCTCTGGCCAATGCCCAACGCCGGCAATTGGTATCCGATGCCGACCGGCGAGCGGCGACGTTGGCCGAACTGCGTGACGGGCTCGCCGCGGCGGCGGAGCAGGAGGCCGAGTCCCGGCAGTCCGCCGCGACCGCGACGAAGGCGGCCGATCTGGCGGCCGCCACGGTCCCGGGCGCTCAGCAGCGCCTCGATGCCGCCCGCCTCGACGCCCGAACCTGCGGGGCCAGGGAGGAGGCGGGCAGGCTTTCCGCCCGGTTGCGGCGGATCGATGAAGCAAGCAGATTGCTGGCACAGCTGAACGGGAGGCTCACCGCCGTGACCCTCACCGATGCGATGCTCGCCGAGATCGAGCGGGCCGCATCCTCGGTGACTCAGTTGACGGCGCAACTGCAAGCTGACGCCGGAGCCGTGGAGTTCACCGCGCCCGGCGACCTCAGCATCACCGTCGACGGCGAGCCGCGGACTCTGACAGCGGGCCAGGTTTGGGCCGAGCCTGTCTCTGCGGAGGTGACGGTGCATGTTCCGGGCGTGTTGAGCGTGCGGATCGCCCCCGGTGCGACTGCGGTGAAACTGCAGACGGATCTGCAAGCCGCGCAACAGGTTCTGCAGGACCGCCTGAGGGCGGCCGGGGTGCACGATCTGACGGCCGTGCGTGAGCTCGACCAGGATCGCCGTGCGGTCCGCGCCGATATCGAGCAAGCGACAGCGACGCTGCAGGGTCTCTGCGACGGCGACGACATTGAGCTGTTGAGCGCCCGGCTGGCCCAACTGCAGGCCGATCTGTCCGAGGTACCGGGCCCGGTGGTGGATGCCGAGACGGCTGCCGCGGACGTAGCCGCCGCAGAAGCAGCTCTCGACGCCGCTCGGGACGGTGCCGCAGCAGTACGGCAGTCGGTCGCCGACGCTACCGCCGCACTTGCCGAAAAAGCCACTGCAGCAGCGTTATTGCGCGATCGAGTGCGCACCGCGGAGGAAGAGCTTGCTGCGGTGTGCGGGCGATTGGTGACATTACGTGCTGCCGTTTCCGACGACTCGGTGGCCGCCCGGGCTGATGCCGACGCTGCCGCGCAGTCGCAGGCCGATGCCGAGTTGGCCGGGCTTGCCGAGCGCTACGCCGCTGCTGACCCCGACGGTGTCGAGGCCGAATTGGTTGCCGCCGCGCAGAAGGCCGATGCCTGCGTCCGCGAGCGGGACGCCACCAAGCTCGCGCTGAACAACCTCGCGGTCGAACTCGGTGTCATCGGGAGCGAGGGCCGGCAGGGTCAGCTGGACGAGGCCGAGGCCGAACTCGAGCGCGCGCGCGCCGAGCATGTGCGCCTCGAAGAACGGGCGAATGCTGTTCAGTTGCTACGCGATACGATGATCCGGCATCGCGATAGCGCCCGGCAGCGCTACGTGCAGCCGTACCGCAACGAATTGGAACGGCTGGGGCGCGCCGTCTTCGGCCCGACCTTCGAGGTGGATATCGATACCGGGCTCACCATCTGCAGCAGGACGCTCGCCGGCCGCACGGTGCCGTTCGAGTCGCTGTCGGGTGGCGCCAGGGAGCAGATGGGCATCCTGGCCCGGCTCGCCGGTGCAGCGCTGGTGGCCAAGGAGGACACCGTGCCGGTTGTCATTGACGATGCCCTCGGATTCAGCGACCCGGAACGGCTGGACAGTATGGGCGCCGTGCTCAACGTCGTCGGCGACCGCGGCCAGGTGATCGTACTGACCTGCACTCCCGGTCGCTATGACGGCGTCCCCGGCGCCGATGTCATCGAACTGACAGCCTGAGGCGTCAGCGAGTCGCCAGCGCCAGCACTTCGTCGAACCCCTCCACCAGGCAGTCGTAGAACGCGTCGAAGTCCGGGATCGCGCCGGTGTCGACGTCGATACCCAGCGCGCAGGTGTCGATGTAGGTGAGCAGCGTGACGTTGACCGCCGAGCCGATCGTCGGGCCGAAGGCGTACTGCACCCGCACCTTGGCGCCCGCGAGGTACACCGGGACCGGCACGCCGGGGACATCGCTTGCCAGGAAATCGACCTTGCGCAACACCGAGCCGATGTACCAGCGCGGCATCAGGTTCATCGCGCCGGCGATGATCTGGATATAGGGCGTCGACCTCTCATTGCGCACCCTATTGGTCCGTTCGTGCGTCTCGCTGATCCGCTCCGCCGGGTCGGCCAGTCCGACCGGAACATCGAAGCGTGCCAACGTGATGTGGTTGCCGCCCATCTCGTCGCCGTCCTTGCGGACGCTGATCGGCATGGTCAGGTGAAGATCGCCCACGGTGACACCGTGTTTCTCGTGGTAGCGGCGCAGACCCCCGGCAATACCGGCGACGAATGCGTCGTTGAGCGCACCCCCACTGCGGTGGGCGGCCTGCTTCAGCCCGGGCAACGGCACCTCGTGCACGCCCAGTCGGCGCACCAGGGTGCGGTCCGTCATCAACGGTGAGCCGGTGGCGGTCACCGGCCGCATGGTGCGGTACACCGAAGCCGCGAGTTCGCCGGCCGAGGCCACCGTCTGCAACGGCCGACGGACGGCTTCGAACAGCAGTTTCGGAGCCGCCCCGAGCGCACCGGTGACCCCCTTGCCGACCAGACCGAGGTCGTAGCGGACGATGTCGGCGTAGGCGGCGAGTACCCCGCGCTGATGGACTTGCGGCTCCCCGGACTTGGTGTGCACCGCCTCGAGGCTGCGTGGCGTCTCGGTCAGGTCGAACAACGTCATCGCGATCTGCACCCCGCCCACCCCGTCGGTGAGACCGTGGTGGAACTTGCACAGCACCGCCGCGCCGCCGTCATCGAGCCCTTCGATCAGGGTCGCCGTCCACAGCGGCCGGGCGCGGTCGAAATCCGACATCGCCGCCACCCGGGCCATCTCCAGCACACCCTCGAGGTTGCCCGGTTCGGGCGCGCTGACCCGCCGCAGGTGGAAGTCGAGATCGAAGTCGGGGGCGTCCTCCCACCGAGGTGGGGTCGGTGCGGGGCTCTCCACCACCCGCTGACGCCAGATCGGCAGGTCGCGCGATAAGACCGCGAAGCGGTCGCGCACGACGCCCCAGTCCGGGGACTGATCGAGCATGATCACCGTCACGACGGTGGACCGCAGCCGCGGATCGGATTCCATCGCCCAGGTGAACGCATCGGTCTGACTCATGAAATCGGTCATCGTGATTCCACGCTACGGCCGCCGTGTGGCCCACGTCACGACCTGGATCCCAACTGATGACTTTGTTCCCTGACCGCGTTGGCACAATCGGGGCATGACACTCGGCCCGAAACGCCGCCGCGCCCACAACAAACTGGCCGCGCGGCCGGGCGTGCGGTCGGTGCGCCGACCGGTCACCCCGGCCGCAGCCGAATGTTTCGATCTCTACTACGTACGCTCCGGTCCACCCGGGGGCCGCCCGTTGGTGATCGTCCCCGGCGGCCCCGGAATGGCCTCGATCGGGCACTATCGGGGGCTGCGCCGGCGAGCCGCCGAGGCCGGCCTGGACGTCATCATGGTCGAGCACCGCGGCGTGGGCATGTCGCGTCACGACGACGCCGGGGCTGATCTGCCGGCCACCGCGCTGACCATCGAACAGGTTGTCGACGATATCGCCGCGGTCCTCGACACCGA
>JAHZJY010000304.1 GCA_022600695.1 Actinomycetes bacterium
AGGCGTCCTTAACTCTGCCGAGCGTGGCGGATATCAAGGGACTCCTGGCTCCCCGAATAACCGTTGCAACGCCTCTCGACGGGCAAAGTCTACGCCGTCACCCGGCCAGACGTCAGTTCGCAGCGGTGACCCGCCTGCGCGTAGCGGGACGGGTGGATCGGCTCGATGGCGGCGGGCGGGTCCTATCCGGCTCATCGCAGTCGAGCAGGGCTTAGGCTGAATTAGTGACCTCGTGGAACTTGGCTGACGGGCCCGTCGCCGGTGGCGGCGGCGCGGTGGGCCCTGACCTGCCCGAACTCCACAACACCATTATCGTTGCGGCGTTCGAGGGCTGGAATGATGCCGGCGACGCCGCGAGTGACGCGCTGGAGCATCTCGACGCCATGTGGGAGGCCCAGCCGATCATCGAGATCGACGATGAGGCCTATTACGACTACCAGGTGAACCGGCCGGTGATCCGGCAGATCGACGGTGTCACCCGTGAACTGGTCTGGCCATCGATGCAGATCTCGCACTGTCGGCCGCCTGGTTCGGACCGCGACATCGTGCTGATGCACGGCGTGGAACCCAATATGCGGTGGCGCAGTTTCTGCTCGGAGCTGTTGTCGATCGCCGACAAACTGAACGTCGATACCGTGGTGATCCTCGGCGCATTGCTGGCCGACACCCCGCACACCCGTCCCGTCCCGGTTTCCGGCGCGGCCTATTCCCCCGAGTCGGCGCAGTTCTTCGGCCTGCAGGAGTCCCGCTACGAGGGGCCGACTGGTATCGCCGGGGTGTTCCAGGACGCCTGCGTTGCGGCCGGCATCCCGGCGGTGACGTTCTGGGCCGCGGTGCCGCACTACGTGTCCCAGCCGCCCAACCCCAAGGCCACGGTAGCGCTGCTGCGTCGCGTCGAGGATGCCCTGGACGTCGAGGTCCCGCTTGCCGACCTCCCGGTGCAGGCTGAGGAATGGGAGCAGGCGGTGACCGAGATGACCGCCGACGATGAAGAGATCGCCGATTACGTCGCCGGACTGGAGGCGCGGGGCGATGCGGAGATCGACGTCAATGAGGCGATGTCGAAGGTGGACGGCGACACTCTGGCCGCGGAGTTCGAGCGCTATCTGCGTCGCCGAGGGCGCTAGCTTCGACATCCCGCCGACCGGTTGGTCGGCCTGCGATACCGTGCTGGCATGAGACTGGCACTGAATGAAGCCGACTCCGCTTTCCGCGACGAGTTGCGGGTGTTCTTCACCACCCAGATTCCGGCGGAAATCCTCGAGCGCGCGCGCAACGACGAGCTCAGATATCCCGAGGATATGGTCACCACCCAGCAGATTCTCAACAAGGCGGGCCTGGCGGTGCCGAACTGGCCGGTCGAGTGGGGTGGAAAGGACTGGACGCCGCTGCAACATCAGATCTGGGCGGATGAGATGCGTCTGGCCGGGGTTCCTGAACCGCTGGCCTTCAATGCCGGAATGGTGGGCCCGGTGATCGCCCAGTTCGGGTCACAGGAACTCAAGGAACGTTTTCTGCCGGCGACCGCGAACCTCGACATCTGGTGGTGTCAGGGGTTTTCCGAGCCGGAGGCCGGCTCGGATCTGGCCTCGCTGCGCACCACGGCGTTGCGCGACGGCGACCACTACGTGATCAACGGCCAGAAGACCTGGACCACGCTTGGACAGTACGCCGACTGGATCTTCGTGCTGGCCCGTACCGACCCAGCCGCCCCCAAGAAACAGGCGGGTATCTCGTTCATCCTGCTGGAGATGTCCACCCCCGGCATCACCCTGCGCCCGATCAAGCTGATCGACGGCAGCTACGAGGTCAATGAGGTGTTCTTCGAGGATGTTCGGGTTCCGGCGAACCAGCTCGTCGGTGAGGAGAATGCCGGCTGGAGCTATGCCAAGTTCCTGCTGTCCAACGAGCGCAGCGGCATCGCCCGGGTCGGTACGTCGAAGGTCTGGTTGGCCGAGGTCAAGGAGCGTGCGACCAAGACCCCGGTCGGAGGCGGCACCATGTTAGAGGATCCCCTGTTCGCCGCCCGGGTGGCCGAGATCGAGACTGAGCTCTTGGCTCTCGAACTGACCCAGCTGCGTGTCAGCGGCGATGAAGGCACCGGTAAGCCCAATCCGGCCTCATCGATCCTCAAACTTCGTGGTAGTCAGCTGCAGCAGGCCGTCACCGAGCTGCTGGTCGAGGTGGCCGGGCCGGACGGGCTGCCGTTCGGGGCGCCCGATGCGGTCGACTCACCGGCGTGGGCGCAGCACGCCGCCCCCAAGTACCTGAATTACCGAAAAACCTCGATTTACGGCGGCAGCAACGAGATTCAACGCACCATCATCTCCTCGACGATCCTGGGACTGTGAGCCGACCATGAACTTTGATCTCACCGAAGAGCAGCAACTGCTCGCCGACACCGCGCGGGAGGTGTTGTCGCGCAGCTATGACACCGAGAGCCGCAACAAGATCATCGATTCCGATCTCGGCTGGAGCCGCGACGTATGGTCCCAGCTGGCCGAGATCGGCATCCTGGGTCTGGGTTTCGAAGCCGAGGAGTCCGGTCCGACCGAGGTGATGGTGGTGATGACCGAGATCGGCCGGCGGCTGGCGCCTGAGCCGGTGGCGGCTGCCGCGCTGATCCCGGGTTCGGTGATCGCGGCCTACGGCTCCGCCGATCAGCGCGCGCTTCTCGACGATGTTGCCTCCGGCCAACGGTTGCTGGCCTTCGCCCATACCGAACCGGGTCGCCGCGGTGCGGCGGAGCTGACCACCCGCGCGACCCGGCAGGGTGAATCCTGGACGCTGACCGGGCGTAAGAATCCGGTGCTGGCCGGCGACAGCGCCGACGTGCTCGTCGTCACCGCCGCACTTCCCGGCGGTGGGTCGGGTCTGTTCCTGGTTGCCGGCGACGCGGCCACCCGGCACCCGTTCCGGACCTTCGACGGCCAGCGCGGTGCCGATGTGGAACTGGACAACACGACCGCGCAACCCCTCGGCCCGGGTGGCGACGCCACCTCGGCTATCGAGTCGGCGGTGATCAGATTCCAGGCGGCGCTGTGCGCCGAGGCGGTCGGAGCGATGGATGAGTCACTGCGGCTGACAACGGAATACCTGAAGGCCCGCAAGCAGTTCGGCGTACCGCTGAAGACCTTCCAGACCCTCACCCAGCGAGCCGCCGATATGTATGTCTCGCTGGAACTGGCCCGCAGTATGAGCTTCTACGCCGCGGTCTGCGTGGCCGACGGCCGATTCGACCCGATGGTGGCGGCCCGGTCCAAACTCCAGATCGGACGCTCCGGACGCCATATCGCGCAGGAGGCCATCCAGTTACACGGCGGCATCGGGGTGACCGCCGAGTACCCGATCGCACATTACGCCGCCCGGCTGACGGCCATCGAGCAGACTTTCGGCTCCCCGACCGACCAGCTGCGTTATCTCAGTGGGCAAGTCGGCAGCTACGGGGTCGCCGCCCTCTAGGGGCGGCGGTCGATCGCCCGGTCATCGCGCTTCTGCCCCGCCCGTCTTATCCGACTCCGGAGGGTTGTTCTGAACGTAGATTTCTGAACGTAGATATCGAAGGACCGCCGCGAGGTCCTCCGGCCCTCGGGCGTCAGCGGTGTGGGCCAATCGACCGCCGGTGCGATCGGCGGCGTTTCGGATTTCATGAACGCTGACAACGGCTGAGCCTGATATCCCGCCTGGATCCTCTCCAGGTTCCTCAAGTCCTCCGGCCCCGGGCATCGAGTACGGGGTGTCGGAGTTAGGAGTCTGGACCATGGTGTCTTCCGGGTGATGACCGTCTTCTTCATCGGCTATCTGACCCCCAGGAGTGTGTCCGCCGCTGTTGCGACCAGGGCCGGCGCCGCGGTGTCGCCGCCGCCGTACTCAAGCGCATCGGTTACCCAGCCGTCCATGGCGGCGAGGGCTCTGGGAGTGTCGAGATCATCAGCGAGGTAGCGCCGGAGACGTCCGATCAGGTCGCCGGCGTCAGGCCCGGTCGGCAGGCTCGTAGCCCTGCGCCAACGGTCCAGCCGGACCCTCGCTTCAGCGAGCAGATCGGCACTCCAGAACCGGTCACTGCGGTAGTGCCCGGCCAGCAGGCCGAGTCTGATCGCCGCCGGATCCACCCCGCCGGCCCGCAACCCGGAAACCAGGACCAGATTGCCGCGGCTCTTCGACATCTTGTGCCCGTCCCATCCGATCATTCCGGCGTGCACATAGTTCCTGGCGAATCGTCGCTCGCCGGTTGCTGATTCGGCGTGCGCGGCGGAGAACTCGTGGTGCGGGAAGATCAGGTCACTACCGCCGCCCTGGACGTCGAACCCGAAGCCGATACGACTCAGGGCGATCGCCGCGCACTCGACGTGCCAGCCCGGTCGGCCGGGCCCGAACGGCGCGGGCCAGCTGGGTTCTCCGGGGCGTTCGGCCCGCCACAGCAGTGCGTCCAGCGGCGCGGTCTTGCCAGGCCGACCAGGATCTCCCCCGCGGTCGGCGAAGAGCCGCAGCATGGTGTCGTGGTCATAGTTGGATTCATAACCGAACTGGGTCGTCGCGTCGGCCCGGAAGTAGACGTCGGGGTGCTCGGGGTCGTCGACGACATAGGCGGCACCGGAGGCCAGCAACTTCTCGACGAGCTCGATGACTTCGTCGATCGCTTCGGTTGCGCCGACATAGTCCTGCGGTGGCAGCACCCGCAACGCGGTCATATCCGAACGGAACAGTTGGGTCTCGCGGGCGCCGAGGTCTCGCCAGTCGATACCGTCGCGGTGGGCCCTTTCGAAAAGCGGGTCGTCGATATCGGTGACGTTCTGCACGTAGTGCACCCGGTGACCGTTGTCCAACCAGACCCGGTGAACCATATCGAAGGTCAGATAGGTCGCCGCGTGCCCCAAATGGGTGGCGTCATACGGGGTGATCCCGCAGACGTACATGGTGGCGGTCTCACCGGGGGTGGTGGGCCGCACTTGACGGTCAGCGCTGTCGTAGAGCCGTAAACGGGGTCCGACTCCGGGCAACTCGGGGATGTGGACGCCTGGCCAGGCCTGCACGTCAGCTCGCCAACCACATGGCGTCGAGCAGTAATCCGGCGACCTCGGGTCGACACATCAGCAGATCCGGGAGATAGGGGTCGGGCCTGTTGTAGCGCAACGGGGAGCCGTCCAGCCGGGTGGCATGCAGTCCCGCGGCCTGCAGCACGCCGGCCGGGGCGGCCGAGTCCCACTCCCACTGGCCGCCGGCGTGAATGTAAGCGTCGGCGTCACCACGTACGACCGCCATCGCCTTGGCGCCCGCGGAGCCGATCTGGATGAACTCGATATCGAGCCGGTCCCGCAACAGCCACAGCACCGCCGGCGGCCGATTGGAGCTGGCGGTGATCCGGATCGGTCCGGTCGGCGCCGGCGGCGGAGCGGTCACGGTGTCGCTGCGATGCACTTCACCGCAGGCGGGCAGTGCCACCGCCGCGGCGGTGATGGCGCCGTCCGGGCCGGGGGTGCGCTGCCAGAGCGCCACGTGCACCGCCCAGTCCGCGCGGTCCCGCATGGAGAACTCCCGGGTCCCGTCCAGTGGATCGATGATCCAGACCCGGTCGGCGTGTAATCGCTTGAGATCGTCGTGCGCCTCCTCGGACAGAACCGCATCCGCCGGCCGCTCGGCGCGCAGCCGGCGCAGCAGCAGCGCGTTCGCCCGGATATCGCCGGCGTCACCCAGCGCGGGCGGGAAATCATGTCCGACCTCTTCACGCACGGCAAGGAGCAGTCGCCCGGCCTCCTCAGCCAGGTCGGCCGCCAGCTCGGCGTCGGTGAGACTCACCCCGTCAGTATCGCCGAATCAGCGCCGGCGCCGCTCAGTGCCCCTCGCCATCGGGGTAGATTCGTCGCCATGGGAGGTGGGCTCACGGCCGGGGTCCAAGCGGTCGCAATAGCTCTGGGCATGGTCGGCTGCGGTCCGGCAGCCGGGTCGGATCCACTGACCGGAACCACGTGGCGGCTGCTGAGCATCGAGTCGATGGCGCCGGCGGAACGACCCGGCACCGTCATCGATGACCCATCGGCGTACACCGTGACCTTCGGCGACGACGGCCGGGCGGTCTTCCGGGTCGATTGCAACCAAGGCAACGCCGACTGGGAGTCCACCTCCGCGGCGCCGGACTCGGGAAGCCTGATCTTCGGAGCGATCGCGCTGACCCGGATGATGTGCCCGCAGCCATCGGCGGACAGCCGGGTCACCGCGGCGCTCGGCGACGTCCGGACCTATTTGCTGGCCGATGGCCAGCTCCACTTGTCGCTGCTGGCCGACGGCGGCATCATGCACTGGGAGCCGCAGCAGTAATCCGGCCGGGCGGTTCCCCCGGGGGCGAGATCATCGAAAAGCTAGCGCGGCTTGGCTTTCCGCTTCTCCCGTACCCGGACATTAATCCGAATCGGTGAACCGTCGAAACCGAACGTCTCACGCAGGCGGCGTTCCAGGAAACGCCGGTAGCCCGCTTCCAGGAACCCGGTGCTGAACAGAACGAAGGTCGGGGGCCGGGAAGTGGCCTGGGTGGCGAACAGGATTCGCGGCTGTTTGCCACCGCGGACCGGCGGCGGGGTGGCGGCGACGACCTCCTTGAGCCAGCCGTTCAGCTGCCCGGTCGAGATCCGGCTGTCCCAGGAGTCGAGCGCGGTTTCCATGGCGGGCACCAGTTTCTGCACCGCACGACCGGTCCTGGCGGAGATGTTGACCCGGGGCGCCCACTGTAGTTGTGCCAGTTGCAGGTCGATCTCGCGATCGAGGAGGAAGCGGCGGTCTTCATCGACCAGATCCCACTTGTTGAAAGCAATGACCAGAGCCCGTCCGGCCTCGATCACCAGGGACAGCACCCGTTGATCCTGCTCGGTGACCGGTTCCGATCCGTCGATCAGCACGATCACCACCTCTGCGGCGTCGATGGCGCTGTGGGTGCGCACCGATGCGTAGAACTCATGCCCGCTGGCTTGGCCGACTTTGCGCCGCAGACCGGCCGTGTCGACGAAGCGCCAGAGTCTGCCGTCGAGTTCGATCATCGAGTCCACCGGGTCGACGGTGGTTCCGGCCGCATCGTGCACCACCGAACGCTGCGCCCCGGCCAGCCGGTTCAGCAGAGAGCTCTTGCCGACGTTCGGCTTACCCACCAATGCGACCCGCCGCGGGCCTCCGCCCGACGGTGCGGCCGCCGACACCGCCGGTAATTCGGCGATCACGTCATCGAGTAGATCGGCGACCCCCCGGCCGTGAATGGCGCTCACCGGATGCGGTTCCCCCAACCCCAATGACCACAATGCCGCGGCGTCGGCTTCGCCTTTCTCGTTGTCCACCTTGTTGGCCGCCAGGAACACCGGCTTTCCGGACCGGCGCAGGCTCCGTGCGGCCGCCTCATCGCCGGCGGTGGCGCCGACAAGGCCGTCGACCACCAGAATGACCGCATCAGCGGTCTGCATCGCCACAGCGGCCTGTTCGGCGACCAGTTGCTGCAAACCCTTGGCATCGGGTTCCCAACCGCCGGTGTCCTGTACGACGAAGCGCCGACCGCTCCAGGAGGCGTCGTAGGAAACCCGGTCCCGGGTCACACCGGGCAGGTCCTGCACGACCGCCTCTCGCCGGCCCAGGATCCGGTTGACCAGGGTGGACTTGCCGACATTAGGCCTGCCGACCACCGCAACGACCGGCGGCGGGGCGCTGCGGTCACCGGCGTCTTCGGCGGACTGCTCCCCGGCGATTTCCCAGTCGCTCTCGTCAGACCAGGTGCCATCCCCGTTCATCGCACCGCCTTCGCTCGCTGTTCGACGAGATCGCACAGATGGGCGATCACCTCGGCCTCGGTCATATCGCTGGTATCGACGATCAGTGCGTCATCGGCAGGCTTCAGCGGCGAAACCGCCCGGGTGGAGTCCAGATGATCCCGTCGACGAACGCCCGCCAGCACGGTCTCGAAGTCGTCAGGACGGCCTGCCCTGATGTTCTGCTCGTTGCGGCGCCGGGCCCGGGTCTCGGGTGTGGCGGTGAGGAAGATCTTCACATCCGCCTGCGGGAGGACCACCGTGCCGATATCGCGGCCCTCGACCACCACGCTGGTGGGTCCGCCGGCAAGTTCGCGCTGCCGGTTAAGCAGGTGCGCCCGTACTGCCGGCACCGCCGAGACCGACGACACCGCTCGCGTCACCTCGTCACCGCGGATCTCCGCCGAAACGTCCTCGCCGGCGAGGTAGGCGTGTTCGACCTCCGGGTCGAAACCGACCGATACCGACACCTCGGCCGCCGCGGCGACGGACTTGGGGTCGTCCAGATCCACCCCGGCCCGCAGCATCGCCAACGTCGCGATCCGGTACATCGCACCGGTGTCGAGGTAGCGCGCGCCCAGTGCCCGTGCCAGCCCCCTGGACACCGAGGACTTTCCCGTCCCGGCCGGACCGTCGATCGCGATCGCCACCCGGTGGATCGCCGTACCGTTCATCGGCCCACCGCCCGATACAACTCGCCGACCTCTTTGCGGGTCAGTTGCCGGATGCTGCCCGGCCGTTGTTCCCCCAACGCCACCGATCCGATATCGGTTCGCACCAGTGCCTGCACCGGAAAGCCGACCGCCGCCAGTAGTCGCCGGACGATCCGCTTGCGGCCCTCGTGCAGGGTCACCCGAACCAGAGTCTTGCCCGGAACGGCATCAACCACGGCGAAATCGTCCAGTTGCACCGGTCCGTCGTCGAGTTCGATCCCGGCCCGCAGGGTCTTGCCCAGACCGCGCGGCACCGATCCGGCGACGGTGGCCAGATACGTTTTGGGCACCTCGAACGACGGGTGCATCAAGCGATGTGCCAGGTCGCCGTCATTGGTCAGCAGCAGGAGTCCCTCGGTGTCGGCGTCGAGTCGGCCGACGTGAAACAGCTTCTTGTTTCCGCGCACCCGATGCTCGACGAGATCCCCGATGCAGGGCCGGCCACGGTCATCGGACATCGTCGAATGCATACCGCGCGGTTTGTTCACCGCCAAATACACCATGGAGTCATCAACCACCACCCGGGCGCCGTCGACCCGGATCTCGGCGGTGCCGGGATCGACGCGGGTGCCCAGTTCGGTCACCAGCTGGCCGTCTACTTCGACGCGGCCGTCGGTGATCATCCGCTCGGCCACCCTCCGGGAGGCGATCCCGGCCTGGGACAACACTTTCTGCAGCCGGACGCCGTCGGCGCCGGGCCGGGCGGCATCCCCGGGGTCAGACATCGGTGTCGACATCGATCGGGGCGGACTGCTCCGGCCTGGACGGACCGGCCAGCTTGGCAAACCGCGGCTCGCTGTCGAGACTTTCGCTGAGGTCTTCGATCACATCGACATCGGGCAGCAGCGGCGCGATATCGGGCAGCTCAGTCAGCGATGACAGTCCGAGCCGTTCCAAGAACAGCTCCGTGGTGGAGAAGGCGGTGGCACCGCTATCCGGATCGGTGCCGGATTCGGTGATCAGTCCGCGCGCCACCAATGTTCGCATCACCGCGTCGACACTGACACCGCGAACGGCGCTGACCCTCGCCCGCGTCACCGGCTGACGGTAGGCCACCACGGCCAGTGTCTCCAGGGCGGCGCGGGTCAGCTTGGACCGCGCTCCGTCGAGCAATAACCGCTCGACATACGGCGCGAACCGGGCCCGGGTGTACATTCGCCAGCCGCCCCCGGCCTCACGGAGTTCGATCCCGCTGTCGCGATCCTCCAGGCGCCCGGCCAGGGATTGCAGCGTCACGGTGACCTGGTGCACGGGCTGCTCGGTCGCCGAGGCCAACGCCTCGACGCTGACCGGAGTGTCCACCACCAGCAGCAGTGCCTCCAGCACCCGACCAAGCTCGGCGCCGTCGGCGTCGTCGGTAGCGTCGTCGGTCGTAGCGTCCTCGGTCACGGCTGGACCTGCTCTTCCCACTCGGCTCTCACCAGTTCTTCGTTCACCATGCGGTTTCCGGTCCACGAAATCTGCAGCACTCCAAGCGGTTCGGATTGGTCGAATGCTACCGTCCGCGCCCGGTACAGCTCGAGCAGCGCCAGGAACCGCCCCACGATCAGGATCGGCTCGGCGCAGTCGGCAACCAGCTCAGAGAAGGACGCCCACTGACCCACTCCGCGATGCTGAAGCACCTCCAGCATCCGCTCGGCTTGTTCGGGAACCGATACCCGGGCCGCATGCAGGTGGCCGGTGCCCACCTCCGGAACCGGCCTCGGAGTGAAGACGGTCGCGGCGATCTCGGCGAAACGCTGGGCGTCCACGCCGATCATCACTTCCGGCAGCAGCTCGGAGAACTGTTCCTCCAGGGCCACTGAGCGGGGATAGCTGCGCAGTGCGGCCGCCTCCAGTTCGGCGAACATCTCGGCAACATGCTTGAAAGCCCGATATTGCAGCAACCGCGCGAAGAGCAGGTCACGGACCTCAAGCAGGGCCAGGTCTTCGGCATCCTCGACTTCGCCGGCCGGCAGCAACCGGGCGGCCTTGAGGTCCAGGAGGGTGGCGGCGATGACCAGGAATGTGGTGGTCTCGTCAAGCTCCAGCTGCGGGCCGATCTGTCGCGTGTAGGCGATGAAATCATCGGTCACCTGATGTAACGCAACCTCGGTGACGTCGAGCCGGTGGGCGAAGATCAGCTGTAACAACAGGTCGAAGGGGCCCTCGAAGTTGGTCAGCCGGACCCGGAAGCCGTTCTCCCGGCCCGGCTCGCAGCCCGCATCGGGCGCAGGATGGTCGCTCACGTGCCGAAGCGGTCGATGACCTCGCGGGCCAGCGCGCGGTACGCCTGTGCGCCCGCGGATTTCGGGGCCCAGGTGGTGATGGGTTCACCGGCGACGCTGGTTTCGGGGAATCGGACGGTACGGCTGATGACGGTGTCGAAAACCAGGTCGCCGAATCGTTCGATCACCCGGGCCATCACCTCGCGGGAATTGATGGTGCGGCTGTCGAACCGGGTGACCAGAATGCCACTGATGGTCAGCTTCGGATTCAACCGGTCACGCACCTTGTCCACGGTGTCGGTGAGCAGCGCCAATCCGCGCAGCGAGAAGAACTCGCACTCGGTGGGGATGAGCACCCCGTCCGAGCAGGCCAGTGCGTTGACGGTGAGCAGCCCCAGCGAGGGCTGGCAATCGATGAGTACATAGTCGTAGCTGTCGAGTACCGGGCGGAGTGCGCGGCCCAGGGTCTGCTCCCGACCGACCTCGTTGACCAGCTGGATCTCGGCCGCCGACAGGTCGATATTGCTCGGAACGAGGTCCAGACCGGGCACCCGGGTGGGGATCAGCACGTCGGCGATTCCGACCCGTGGCTCGACCATCAGATTGTGCACGGTGTGGGCCAGTTCGTAGTGCGGCACACCCAGGCCGGCCGACAGCGCACCCTGCGGGTCCAGATCCACCAGCAGCACCCGCCGGCCATACTCCGCCAGTGCCGCCCCCAGGTTGATGGTGGAGGTGGTCTTGCCCACCCCTCCCTTCTGGTTGCACATCGAGATCACCACGGCCGGTCCGTGGCTGGTCGGCGGCGTCGGCATCGGGATCGGCCGGGCGGGCCGGCCGGTGGGCCCGATCATGGCGTCATCGTGCTCGTCGGTCACGCCTCAACTCCTAGACGGGCCGCCCGGATCAGGACAATCGGCGGCGTGGCGAACATCGGCGCAGAGTCTATCGGTGGGCCGGCGCCGAGCGGGCCCGCATGGCCGTTAAGGACCGCCGTCACGCCCTCGGATGCGCCCCTGCCCACACCTCCCGCAGCGCGTTGACCGTGACCAGGGTGTAGATCTGGGTCGTCGTGACCGAAGCGTGGCCCAGCAGTTCCTGGACCACCCGGACATCAGCGCCACCGTCGAGCAGATGGGTCGCGAACGAGTGCCGAAGGGTATGTGGTGATACCGCCGCGGTGATACCGGCCCGCTCGGCCGAGTCTTGTAGTACCTGCCAGGCGCTTTGCCGAGACAGCCGACCGCCGCGGGCGTTGAGGAAGATGGCCCCCCCGGGGCCGGGGCGGGATCGTCCCGGGGCGGATCCGGCGCCGCGAACGGCCAGGTCCGGACGCCCGCGGACCAGGTAGGCATCCAGCGCGGCGATGGCCGGTCGGCCCACCGGCACCAACCGCTGCTTGCCACCCTTGCCGCGCAGCAGCACCGATCGCGCCTCGGTGTCGACATCGTCGACGTCAAGGCCCACCGCTTCGGAGATCCGGGCTCCGGTGGAGTACAGCACCTCCAGCAGTGCGCGGTTGCGCAGGGCCAGCGGACCGTCGGTGGGCGCATCCCCACCGGCGCCGTCGAGCAGTGCCAGCACCTCATCGAGCGGAAGGCTCTTGGGCAGGCGGCGGCTGGGAGTCGGCGGTTTGACCGCCCGGGCGACATC
>JAHZJY010000305.1 GCA_022600695.1 Actinomycetes bacterium
GGCGGTTACAACGTGATCCGCGCCGCCTGGCCGCACTTCCGGGAGCAGAGCTATGGCCGCATCGTGGTGGCCACTTCCACCAGCGGACTCTTCGGCAATTTCGGCCAGGCCAACTACGGCGCCGCCAAACTCGGCCTGGTGGGTCTGATCAACACCCTCGCCCAGGAGGGCGCCAAGTACAACATCAAGGCCAACGCATTGGCGCCGATCGCGGCCACCCGGATGACCGAGGACATCCTGCCGCCGGAGGTGTTCGCCAAACTCACCCCGGAATACGTCGCACCGGTGCTGGCCTACCTGTGCACCGAGGAGGTGCCCGATTCCGCCTCGGTGTTCATCGTCGGAGGCGGCAAGGTTCAGCGCACGGCGCTGTTCCAGAACAAAGGTGTGACCTTCGAGCAGGTGCCCTCCGTCGACGACGTGGCCGCGAATTGGGCGCAGATCGATGACCTGTCGGCCCCCGAACCCGCCTCGTTCAAGCTCTAGCGGCTCAAAGCTCCGGTCGGGGGCGGTGTTTCGCCGAGTGCCTCGGCGACGGCGGACTGAAACACGGATTCCTCGGGTGTGATCGCGGTCCAGCGCTGGAAAATCTGCATCGCCAGTTGGACGAGCATCTCCACCCCGTCGACGATGCGGCAGCCACGCTCGGCGGCGGTGGCCAGGAACGGCGTGATCCGGGGGTTGGTGATCACGTCCACCACGACGCACTCCGGATCCACCGAGTCCCAGTGGACACCCACCGGTGCCAGTTCCGGTGCGCTCCCGAGGTGGGTGGCATTCATCAGGATCCCGGTGCCGTCCGGTACGCGAACCGGCCCATCCCAGGGCTGCCAGTCGCAGGGCACCCCGGCCGCCTCCCGCACCCGCCGGGCCACCTCCCTACCCTGGGGCTCCCGGCGGGTCACCAGGGTCAGGTGCGCTGCACCGGCCCAGGCCATCTCGACCGCCATCGCTCGCCCGGCGCCGCCGGCGCCCAGCATCACCACCCGCTGCGCACGCAGTGGCGTCACCTTCTCGATCGCAGCCACGACGCCCTTACCGTCGTTGTTGTGACCGATCAGCCGGCCCGCCTCGATGGTCAGGTAGTTCGCTGCGCCGATGGCGCGCACATCGTCGTCGAGGTCATCGAGCAGCCCCATCACCGCAACTTTGTACGGGACGGTGATCGCCATGCCCCGGTAGCCCAGCGGACGCAGCGCCGCCACGGCCAGGGCCAGATCGCGCTCATCGGCGATGTCGTTCTTCCAGAACTGCCAGCGCAGGCCGTAGTGGGCGTAGACCGCGTCGAACATCCGGTCGATCGGGTTCTCGGCGACCGGATGGCCCAGCATCCCGGTCATCTGCTTCTGGGGCGGGATGACGGTCACGGTCGGCAGCGTAGTGCCCCGATAGGCTCGGGCGGTGAACACCGGTGGGATCGTGCTGGTCGCGCTGACCATCGCGATCGGACTGGTCGGGATGCTCGTGCCGGTACTGCCCGGAACACTGCTGGTCTATGCCGCGATCGCGGTGTGGTCGGTGGTAGAGAGCAGCACCGCCTCGTGGACGGTGCTCGCGGTGGTGACGGTGCTGCTCGTCGGCGGGCAGCTGATCAAATACCTGTGGCCGGTACGGCGGATGCGCGCCGCCGATATCGGCGCGGGCACGCTGGCCGCCGGCGCGGTGCTCGGTGTCATCGGGTTCTTCGTCATCCCGGTGGTCGGGCTGGTCATCGGCTTCGTGGGCGGCGTCTATCTGGCCGAACTGCTGGCCCGCCGGGACTGGCGGCGAGCTTGGGCCTCGACGGTGCACGCGGTCAAGGGCGTCGTGCTGTCGGTCGGCGTAGAACTCAGCGCCGGCCTGCTCGCGACGGCGGTGTGGGTGGCCGGTGTCGCCCTCGGCTGAGCATCCCGGCCCGACCCGCTATCCGAGCAGTCGGGCTCGCAACCGGTTCAGGTCCTCGGCGCTGACCCCTGCGGCGTGCAGATAGCCGTGCAGGCCGCCGTGGGTGTCGTCGAGCACCCGACGCGCACTGTCCAGGTACTGCTCGCGAACGCCGAGCACCTCATCGGTCAACCGGGACTCCGCGAAAGACACGACCTCGTCGGTCGTCCCCTCCCGGGTGCTCATCGCGTCGAGAATGCTCCGGCGCAGGGTCGGGACCGCGTCATTGCTGCGCAGGTAGTCGGACAGGATCGCGTCGCGATCCACCCCGGCCGCCTCCAGTGCCAGCGCCACGGCGAATCCGGTGCGGTCCTTACCGGCGAAGCAGTGCACCAGTACCGGCCGGCCGTCGCCGATCATGGTGATGATCTGCCGGACCGCCCGCAGCGCGCCGCCGAGGGTGGGGAAGCGTTCGTACTCTGCGGTCATCCACCGGGTGGCGGCCACGACCGGGTCCTCGTCGGAGTACTCGGTCATCATCTTCTGCCAGCTGGATTCGTGCGGAGCCACGGACTCTGTGCCGGTCTCGGCGCCGGTTTCCGGAGAATGGGAGTGGGACACCTCGGGAAACGGAAGATGGTGCACCACAGTGCCGTCCGGCACCGCACCGGTCCCGCGGCGCTGCAACTCCGCATGCGAACGGAGGTCGGCGACATCGCCGATACCCAGCGCGACAAGTAGTTTCCGGCCGGTGTCGTCAAGTTTGCTCAACTCGCTGGACCGGAACAGTCGGCCGGGGGCAACGGCGGCGGTTTCGGCGACGTCACGGAAATTCCAGGCGCCGGAGAGCTTTTCAGGTGAGGTCACCGGCTCACCGCCGCGGCCGCGAGCGGACCGGGTTCCCGGCCGAGTTCGGCACGCGCCACAGTGCGCAGATGAACCTCGTCGGGGCCGTCGAAGATGCGCATCGCCCGCTGCCAGCCGTACATCCGCGCCAGCGGGAAGTCGTCGCTGACTCCGCCACCTCCGTGCACCTGGATGGCCCGGTCGATCACGGTGCAGGACATCAGCGGGGCCACCGCCTTGATCTGCGAGACCAGCGCGAACGCCGCCCGGTTGCCGTGCTGGTCGATGGTCCACGCCGCCTTCTCGCACAGCAGTCGCGCCTGATCGATCTCGTTGCGGGAGAATGCGATCTGCTGCTGCACCATGCCCTGATCGGCGAGCGGCCTGCCGAAGGCGATGCGGGTCCGGGCGCGCTCGGTCATCAGCGCCAGGGCGCGCTCAGCCACCCCGATGGCGCGCATACAGTGGTGGATACGCCCGGGGCCCAACCGGGCCTGCGCGATCGCGAACCCCATCCCCTCCTGCGCCAGCAGGTTCGATGCCGGCACCCGGACGTTGTCGTAGACGATCTCGGCGTGGCCGTGCTGGTCCTGCCAGCCGAACACCGAAGTGGATCTGAGAATGTTGACCCCCGGCGTGTCGACCGGCACCAGGATCATCGACTGCTGCTGATGCGAGGCGGCCTCCGGGTTGGTGCGGCCCATCACGATCAGGACCGCGCAGCGAGGGTCGTTGGCGCCGGAGGTCCACCACTTGCGGCCGTTGATGACGTAATCGTCGCCGTCGCGGACGATCGACGTTTCGATATTGCGTGCGTCACTGGAGGCCACCGCCGGTTCGGTCATCGAGAAGGCGCTGCGGATCTCACCGGCCAGCAGCGGATCGAGCCACCGATTCTTCTGCTCGTCGGTGCCGAACATGTGCAGCACCTCCATATTGCCGGTGTCCGGGGCGGCGCAGTTCATCGCCTCCGGGGCGATCTCGGTGCTCCAGCCGCTGAGTTCCGCCAGCGGCGCGTATTCCAGATTGGTCAGCCCGGACACACTGGGCAGGAACAGATTCCACAGTCCGGATTCCCGGGCCGCCTTCTTCAGTTCCTCGACAATCGGCGGGACGGTGAAGTCACCGGGGCCGGCCACGGCGCGGTACTCGTCATAGGATTTCTCGGCGGGCAACACGTGATCGACCATGAAGTCGGTGAGGCGGCGATGATGATCGGCCGCCTTGGCGGACATGGTGAAATCCATATCCGCAACCATAGGCCACATCGGCAGACCGGCGGCCCGGGAGTCGGGGCCGGCAACTGCGGTCTGACGGCGCGGCGCGGTCACCGGCGATACCGTTGATCGGGTCCGGCGGCGACGGCGCGCCGGAGACGACAGCCCAGCCCATGGTGAGGATTCGAACATGTGCGATCAACTCGGCGGCGTTCCGACATTCGCCCCCACCGGCGCGAAACCGGCACGCGTTCCGATCGCGAATCCGGACCCCGACACGACGACGGTGTTCCGCGGCGGGGCCGTCTACACGCTGGACCCCGACCGGCCGTGGGCGCAGGCCGTGGCAGCCCGCGGCCGGGAGATTCTCGCGGTGGGATCCGACGCGGAGGTCGCGGCCGCGGCGGGACCCGGGGCCCGGGTCGTCGACCTCGGCGGCCGCATGCTGCTACCCGGCTTCGTCGAAGCCCATATCCACCCGCTGCTGGGTGGCCTGCTGACTTCCGGTGTCGATCTGCAGGTTCCCGATCGGGATGCCGTTCTATCGGCAATTGCGGAACATGTGCGCGCCAATCCCGGCGGGCCGGTACGCGGATTCGGCTGGCGGATGGACATGTTCGGCCCCGAGGGCCCGCATCGCGACGATCTCGACGCGATCCTGCCGGACCGTCCCGCGTTGCTGTTCGCCATCGACGGGCACAGCATGTGGGTGAACACCGCGACGCTGAAGCTCGCCGGGATCACCCGGGACAGCCCCGACCCGGTGCCGGGGTTCAGCACCTTCGCCCGCGGTGCCGACGGCGAGCCGACCGGTTTCGTGCTGGAGGCCCCCGCAATCCTGGGGATCCTCGGCGCCGTCGAACCGGTGACCACCGAACTGCTTGCCGGTCTGTTCAACGACTGGGCGCCCAAGGCCGCCGCCGCCGGGATCACAGCGCTGTTCGATGCCGGGATGCCACCCGCCGAGGGCGATCCCGACGGTTTGGCCGGCATCTACACGGATCTGGAGGCGCGCGGACGGCTCCCGTTCCGGGTGGTCGTCTCGCATATGGTCAAGGAACCGCCGATCGAGGATGAGGTGGCCGCGGTGCTGCGGCTCCGCGAGCGGTTGGGAACCGAACTCGTCCGGGGTGGGGTGATGAAGATCCTGGGCGACGGGACGCTGGAGGGGCACACCGCCTATCTGATGGAGCCCTATGCCGACCTTCCCGATTCGGTAGGCCAGTCGCCGTTCTCCGAGAAGCAGTGGCATCGCCTGATCGGCGAGGCGGATGCCGCCGGGCTCGATGTGCACGTCCATGCTCTGGGGGACCGCACCGTGCGGATCGCGCTGGACGCGATCGAGGCCGCGATCGCGGCCAACCCGGCGCGGGATCGTCGGCACACGATTGCCCATCTAGAACTGGTCAGCGACGCCGACCTGCCGCGGTTCGGCCGGCTGGGCGTCATCGGTCAGTTCTCGGCCAACTGGATGGCTGCCGACCCCAGTAACACCGGAACCACCCTCGATCGGTGCGGACCGGCGCGGTTCGGCACCATCTACCGTCCCCGGGCGCTGCTCGACTCCGGCGCCACGATCGCTTTCGGCAGCGACTGGCCGGCAGCAGGCTGGTTCTCCACCTACAAGCCGCTCGATGCGATCGAGACCGCGGTGACCCGGCAGTCGGTGGGCAGCCCGGAGATGGCCGTTCTGGAACCTGCCGACCAGCGGCTGGATCTGGCTCAGGCGCTGCATGCGGCGACCCTGGGCGCGGCCCGGCAGTTGCGGCTGGACCATCTGGTCGGATCCGTGCGGCCCGGCAAGCTCGCCGACCTGGTCGTGCTGCGCCATAACCTCTTCGAGATCGAGTCGCACCGCATCGCGGCGACCCCGGTCGATATGACGATGATGAATGGACGTCTCACCCACGGCGGCTGAGGCCGCCGTGGGTGAAACCGCCGTGGGTGGAGGCGGATGTGGCGTGATGTGGTGTGCTCAGATTTGAATGGTGAACGATCCGCCGGTGTTGGTGGGCAGTTCGGCGATCACCCCGTCGCCGCCGATGATCCGCTCGCCGGTCAGGCTCGATTGCGCACGGATGCTGTCCAGATCCTGGCCCAGCACCCACGATCGGTAGGCCGCGGTGATCAGGCTCTCGGCTGATCCGGTGGCGTCATTGGAGAGATCCCAGAACATCATTCCGCCGAGCCCAAGGTCCTCGGCCCACTGCGCCTTCTGCGCAACGGAGGTGGGCGTCTCGAATGAGGTGAACAGCTTCTTCGTCGGGTCGTAGAGGTAGGCCGCATGGGCGTCGTCATCCCAATAGAGCACCCAGTCGCTGGCCGGATCCTGAACCTGGGCCAGCAGATCCTTGTAGTCGTATACGCCGGCCTCGAAAGTCCCGGGAGCGCCGCCGCCGGCCGGCTCCAGGTAACCGCCGTCGCCGCCGTCGGCGACACCGCTCCATCCGCGGGTGTAAAGCGGCGCTCCGAGCACGATCTTGTCGGGATCGACACCGGCGGCGAGGTAGAGCGACACCGCGGTCGCCATGTCGTAGCCGTTGGGGTCGCCGGTGACGGCCGACTGATGACCGGTGGTGTCCTCCCAGGTGCCGTGGAAGTCATAGGACATCAGGTTGAAGAAATCGACGCTGGGGGCCAGCCCGGCCGCGTTGAAGTTGGCGATCTTGTCGTAGCCGCCCGGGGCTGCCACCGAGATCTCGTAGGTGATGCCGTTCTGCTCGCCGAGGACATCCAACTTCTCTCGGACCAGAGCGAGAAGCTCGGCGTAGTTCTCGCCGTCATCCGGGCTGACCGAGTTGCTCGCCAGACCGCCGCCGCCGGGGTACTCCCAGTCGAAGTCGACCCCGTCGAACATCTGGTAGGTGTCCAGGAAGGAGACGATCGAGTTGGCCATCGTCTCCCGGCCCTCAGCGGTGGCGGCGACGTTGCTGAAGTTACCCGACAGCGTCCAGCCGCCGATGGCGACGCTCGTCCGCAGGTGGGGATTTTCCTCCTTGAGCAAGGCGATCTGGTTGAAGTTGCCCCACACCGTCTGCTCAGCCCGTGGATCCCCCGGCGGGTAGTACCAGAGGTCGGCCTCGCCGGAGACCGAGTCCGCGGCGCTGAATCGCTTGTCGACCGCCGCGTAGCTGTCGTAGAGCGCCACCTCGCCGTTGCTCGTCACGTTGAGGAACGAGTAGATGACATGGGTGAGTTGATCGGCCGGGATGTCGGCGACCTGGAAGTCGCGGTCGTAGATGCCCCATTCGGGGAAGTACGCCGCCAGCACCTTGTCATGAGCGGCGATCGCGGACCCGGTCCCGGTCGGGTCGCCGGGGGTGACGACCGGCGGGGTGACGACCGGCGGGGTAACGACCGGTGGGGTGACGACCGGCGGGGTGACGACCGGTGGGGTGACGACCGGCGGGGTGACGACGGGTGGGTCGACGACCGGCGGGGTGACGGCGGGTGGGTCGACGACCGGTGGGTCGACGACGGGCGGGTCGACCACCGGAGCGGCCCCGTTGATGGCGTTCTGCCATGTGGTCAGGGTCGCCGGGTCCAGGGCGATGATGTTGGCTGTGCTCATCTGGCCCAGCCCCACCCCGTCGAGGGTGTAGGTCTGGTCATTGCCGAGGATGGCGATCCGGGTGGACCCATCGGTCTCACCGATGGCGAAGTTGGTCGGCTGGAACCAGCCGAAGTACAGCTGGTCGGCGGCCGGGTCGAAGTAGAGCACCGTGTCAGTGCCCCAC
>JAHZJY010000306.1 GCA_022600695.1 Actinomycetes bacterium
CAGCCGCTCATCAGCCCGCAGCTGTTCGCCACCCTGCTCATCGTCTCGGGGCTTACGGCGCTGGCGCTGGCTTGGCTGCAGAACCGGCAGGCGATGCGAACCCTTCGGGCGGAGTTCGGTGACATGCCGTACTCGATCGCCAGCGTGATGTCGGCGTTCATTGCCGGGGTCGGTATCGTCGCGCTTATCGGAGTGGCATTGCGGGTCTGAGGAGTCCCGCCGCGATACCCGAACCTCAGGATTTCTTGGCCGGTGCCTTCTTCGGGGCCGCCTTCTTCGGGGCCGCCTTCTTGGCCGCCTTCTTGGTCGCCTTTTTCACCGGCCCGCGGGCCCGGCGGTCGGCGAGCAACTCCGAAGCACGATCATCGGTGATGGCGAGCACATCGTCGCCCTTGCGGAGGCTGGCATTGGTCTCACCATCGGTCACATAGGGACCGAAACGGCCGTCCTTGATCACCATCGGCTTACCCGAGCCGGGATCGGTCCCCAGTTCGCGCAGCGGCGGCGCGGCCGCACCCTGCCGGCCGCGCCGCTTGGGTTCGGCATAGATCTTCAGCGCCTCGTCGAGGGTGATATCGAAGATCTGGTCTTCAGTGGCCAGGGAACGAGAGTCGGTGCCGCGCTTGAGATACGGGCCGTAGCGGCCATTCTGCGCGGTGATGTCCTCGCCGTTCTGCGGGTCGGTGCCGACCAGCCGGGGCAGCGAGAGCAGCTTCAGCGCGTCGTCCAGGGTGACCGCCTGCAGGTCCATCGAGCGGAACAGCGAGCCGGTGCGCGGCTTGGGCCCGGTGGGTTTCTTACCTTTCTTGGCCGTGACACCACCGTCCTCATCCGGCGGCGGCGGCAGGATCTCGGTGACGTAGGGGCCGTAGCGGCCGTCGCGGGCGACGATCTCGTGTCCGGTCTCCGGATCGACGCCGAGCACCCGTCCCTCCTGCGGTGTGGCGAAAAGGGTTTCGGCCAGTTCCAGCGTCAGTTCATCGGGGGTGATCTCGTCACGGAGGTTGGCCCGCTGCGGGGTCGGCTCACCGTCATCGCCGAGGATCATCCGCTCGAGGTAGGGGCCGTTCCTGCCGACCCGCACGTAGATCGGGCGGCCCTGTTCGTCATCGAAGAGGGCTATCGAGTTGACCCCACGGGCGTCGATACCCTCGAGGTTCACCCCCACGAGTTGTTTGAGTCCACCGGCCCGGGCGATCGAATGCGGAACACCGTGCTCGCCGCCGAAGTAAAAGTTGTTCAACCAGTTGGTGCGCTGCTCGTGGCCGGCGGCGATCTGATCGAGCTCATCCTCCATACCGGCGGTGAAGTCGAAATCCACCAGTCGCCCGAAGTGCTGCTCGAGCAGACCGGTCACCGCGAAGGCCACCCACGACGGCACCAGCGCACTGCCTTTCTTGTGCACGTAGCCGCGATCCTGGATTGTTTTGATGATCGAGGAATACGTTGAGGGACGGCCGATTCCGAGATCCTCGAGCGCTTTGACCAACGATGCCTCGGTATACCGGGCGGGCGGATTGGTGGAATGGCCGTCCGCCGTCAGACCGGTGGCGTCCACCCGCTGCCCCTGCCGGAGCTGCGGAAGCCGACGCTCAGCGTCGTCCGCCTCGCCCCCGGCGAGTTCATCGACAGTCTCCACGTAGGCCTTCAGGAACCCCGGGAAGGTGATGGTGCGGCCGCTGGCCGCGAAGGTTGCCGTTCGGCCGTCCGCGGCGCTTCCGGTGATCCGCAGGCTGAGCGTGGTGCCGCGGGCGTCCGCCATCTGCGAGGCGACGGTGCGTTGCCAGATGAGCTCGTAGAGCCGGAAACCGTCGGCATCCAGCTCGGCGTGCAGCGCACCCGGCGTGGCGAACGTGTCACCGGCCGGTCGGATCGCCTCGTGCGCCTCTTGAGCGTTCTTCACCTTGCGGGTGTACTGCCGTGGCGAGGGATGGACGTAGTCGTCGCCGTAGAGCTGGCGCGCCTGGTTCCGCGCGGCGTTGATGGCCGACTGCGACAACGTCGTCGAGTCGGTCCGCATGTAGGTGATGTAGCCGTTCTCGTAGAGCCGCTGGGCGACACTCATGGTGCGTTCGGAGCTGAACCGCAGCTTGCGGCCCGCCTCCTGCTGCAAGGTCGAGGTCATGAACGGCGGATACGGACGACGGGTGTAGGGCTTGTCCTCCACTGAAGCGACGGTCAGCGCCGACCCCTGCAGGCCGGAGGCCAGCGCCCCGGCAGAGGCTTGATCTAGCACCGTCACCTCATCGGGCTTGCGGACCTTGCCCAGTGAGTCGAAGTCACGACCGGTCGCCACCCGCTTACCGTCGACGGCGACCAGCCGGGCGTTGAAACGCGGCGGGCTGGCGTTGGGGTCCGAGACGCTGGCGTCGAGTTCGGCGAGGATGTCCCAGTAGGCGGCACTGCGGAAGGCCATTCGTTCACGCTCACGCTGAACGATGATGCGGGTCGCCACCGACTGCACCCGGCCGGCCGACAGCTTGGGGCCGACTTTCTTCCACAGCACCGGGCTGACCTCGTAGCCGTAGAGGCGGTCCAGGATGCGCCGGGTCTCCTGGGCATCGACCAGGTCGATGTCGAGTTCGCGGGGATCCTCGGCAGCAGCGCGGATGGCCGCCTCGGTGATCTCGTGGAAGACCATCCGGCGGACGGGGACCTTAGGCTTCAGCGTCTCCAGCAGGTGCCAGGCAATCGCCTCGCCCTCGCGGTCGCCGTCGGTGGCCAGATACAACTCATCAACATTCTTGAGCAGGCTCTTGAGCTCGCTGACGGTGGCCTTCTTGTCGGGGCTGACGACGTAGAGCGGTTCGAAGTCGCGGTCGACGTTGACTCCGAGTCGCGCCCAGGGCTCCGACTTGTACTTCGCCGGAACGTCGGCGGCGGCACGGGGCAGGTCGCGGATGTGGCCGCGGGAAGACTCGACGACATAGTTTCGTCCCAGGTATCCGGCAATCTTGCGCGCTTTGGTGGGCGACTCGACTATGACGAGTCGCCGTACGTTGCCGTTCTCACGCTTCCCGCCGCTCTCCGAGTCGGGCCGGTCGTCGTCAGCCAACTGCGCCTACGCTCCAATTCTTCCAGTCCGAACTTTCCGGTCCGGGATATCCAGTCTGCTTTTCTCGTATCAACCGATTATCTGGTCCGTGCCGCCCACCGATACCCCCAAACATCTCTCAATTTCGCACCCTCGGACTCCCCGACGCAAACCGAGGTCCCGACGAGAGCCTCTCAGACCCGCGGCCACGCCGCCAACGCCGCACCGCCATCCGGAGGTTCCCCCACCGTCTCCACCAGCCGCGACAGCCGTCTGCGGCCGCTGATCCGCAACGCCGGCCTGACCCCTCGAGTGCCGATCAGCGTTGGTGCGATACCGACCCGCATCAGCGCCGAAGCGAGCGGCGAATGGGTGTCCGGAGCGTGCTGGTCCAGTCCCAACAAGTAGCGGTCCGCCTCCGGGGTGCCGGCCGCCAGCGTCCAGGCCCGCAACTCGCGGGGACCGGGGAGCCACCGCGACGGGACGGTTTTGACCGCTCCGAGGGTCCAATCGGATGCGATACCCAGCAGTCGGGAATCGACGGCCGTGCGGACCAGCGGCTTGTCGTCCTCAGTGCGGGTGACCTCGGCCTGCAGTCCGACCGCGATCATCATGTCGGCCAGCGCGGCCGCCCGCCAGACGGCATCGACGACCACCGACAACCGGGCCCCCACTCCGACCGTGGCCACCTGACCGGAAGCCGCCAGCACCCCGGTCAGATCCGCAACGGCGGGCGGCACCGACTCGGCCGAGAAGAACGACAGCTGACTCACGATTCGACACTAAGGCAGTTCGGCACGGACACCACGTCACCAAGCGGCGCCGACCGCTCCGAAAACGAAGGACCCCCGCGGAACCGGATGTGCGGGGACGCGGGGGGACTCGGCAGATCGCCGCTGTGCAGACGATCCCGGTAGTGAGGCCGGTCGGCGTGATTCAGGCCGACGTCGTCGGTCAGACGGCGCGCACGCCGGTGGCCTGCGGCCCCTTAGGGCTCTGCCCCACCTCGAACTCGACCTTCTGGTTCTCCTCCAAGGTGCGGAACCCCGACCCCTGGATTTCCGTGTAGTGGACAAACACGTCGGCGGAGCCATCCTCCGGAGCGATGAAGCCGAAGCCCTTCTCCGCGTTGAACCACTTCACAGTTCCCTGTGGCATTTTCGTACCTTCTTCACTTCATGCGGGAACGGTCCACCGATATTCCGAATAGACCGGGCCGGTTCCGACCGCCATCCTTCGTGGAATCGTCGGGTTGACCGAACTGAAGACCCTCGCAGGAACCGCGATCGCAACGTCGATCCTGCGAAGTGAGACACGAACACAGAAGCTGCGACCACTTTCATCCAATCACGTTCGGCACGGTTAGAACAGACTTGGCAGAGACTGCGCCACGATTCGCTCGGATCATCGCGTGGTGGATCATTGCGCGTTGGATTATCGAAGGGGACGGACGGGGGCTAGCTGCAGATGGCGAGTTTCGGCGGCGATCTGCTCGCGGCTGTCCGCGGGCCGGGCGCAGGACAAAACGCGTCGCTCTTACACGTCGCCGAAATACCCGCCCGCAGCGGCGAGCCACGGGCTTGGCCGTCCTGGGTACATCCGGCGATCCCCGCCGCACTACACGCCCACGGCATCACTGCGCCGTGGTCGCATCAGGTCGAGGCCGCTGACTTGGCCCGGGCCGGCCGCGATGTGATCATCAGCACCGGCACGGCGTCCGGAAAATCGCTGGCATTCCAACTTCCCATCCTGGACGCTCTGGCCCGCGACCCCCGCGCCCGGGTGCTTTACCTGTCCCCCACAAAGGCCCTCGGTCACGACCAACTCCGCGCCGCCGACCTGCTCACCGCCGAAGTTGCGGGCTGCGCCGACATCGCGCCCACCCCCTATGACGGTGACACCGCCCCGGATATTCGCCGCTTCGCGCGCGAACGCTCGCGCTGGCTTTTCTCGAATCCCGACATGGTTCACCTGTCGCTGCTCCGCAACCACCCCCGATGGGCCGTCTTCCTGCGCAACCTGCGCTATGTCGTGGTCGACGAATGTCATCACTACCGAGGAGTATTCGGGTCGAATGTCGCCCTGGTGATGCGTCGGCTGCTACGACTGTGCGCCCGCTACGCACCAGCCGAGTCGACCGGGCCGTCGGTGATTTTCGCCAGTGCGACCACCGCCGCACCAGGTGCGACCGCGGCCGAGTTGATCGGCCGGTCGGTCGCCGAGGTCACCCGCGACGGTTCACCGCACGGCGCCCGCACCGTCGCACTGTGGGAGCCCGAACTGCGCCACGATCGGCGGGGGGAACACGGCGCTCCGGTCCGCCGGTCTGCCGGTGCCGAGTCGGCGCGGATGATGGCCGACTTGGTGGCCGAGGGAGCCCGGACCCTGACATTCGTCAGATCTCGCCGAGGTGCTGAGTTGACGGCGCTGGCGGCCCGTTCGCGGCTTGAGGACATCGCCCCGCAGCTACGCGACACGGTGGCCTCCTACCGGGCCGGATACCTCGCCGAGGATCGGCGGGTATTGGAGCGGGCACTGGCCGACGGGAGGCTCCGCGGGCTGGCCACCACCAACGCCCTGGAGTTGGGCATCGACATCTCCGGCCTGGATGCCGTTGTCATCGCCGGGTTTCCCGGAACTGTCGCCTCATTCTGGCAACAGGCGGGCCGCTGCGGGCGGCGCGGCCAGAGCGCGCTGGTCGTGCTGGTCGCCCGAGATGACCCGCTGGACACCTACCTCGTCCACCACCCCGAAGCCCTCCTCGGTAAACCGGTGGAACGGGTGGTTATCGACCCGGCCAACCGCTACGTAATCGGTCCTCAGTTACTCTGCGCCGCGACCGAGATGCCACTGACCCCGGATGAGGTGGACCGCTGGCAGGCCGGTCCGGTGACCCGGGATCTGGTGGCGGCAGGACTTCTGCGCCGGCGACCGGGCGGGTTCTTCCCGGTCGCCGGACTCGAGCCGCACCACGAGGTCGACATCCGCGGCGCCGGTGGCCGAAACGTCACCATCGTCGAGTCTGGGACCGGACGGGTGCTGGGCAGCACCGAAGCCGGCCAGGCTCCGGCAACCGTGCATCCAGGAGCGGTCTATCTGCACCAGGGCGAGAGCTACCTGGTGGACACCCTGAACCTCGACGACCGCATCGCGTTCGTCCACCCCGAGGATCCCGGGTATGTCACCCATCCCCGGGTCGTCACCGATATCGCCGTCAACGGGGACGGCGACCGCGTCGATTATGGCGAGGTGGTAACCGGGCTGGTTCCGGTATCGGTCACCCGCCGGGTGATCGGCTACCTGCGGCGGAACGCTGCCGGTGAGATGCTCGACTTCGTCGAGTTGGACATGCCGGAGCAGAGCCTGTCGACCACCGCCGTGATGTACACGATCACACCGGAGGCGCTGCAGGCCGGCGGCCTCGCGCCGGCGCGGATCCCGGGCTCACTCCATGCCGCCGAGCACGCTGCCATCGGCCTGCTTCCACTCGTGGCCAGCTGCGATCGCGGTGATATCGGCGGGGTCTCGACCGCGGTCGGCGAGGCCGGGCTTCCGACGGTGTTCGTCTACGACGGACACCCGGGCGGTGCCGGCTTCGCCGAACGGGGATACCACTGCATCGGCACCTGGTTGCGCGCCACCCTCGAGGCGATCGAAGCCTGCGATTGCACGCAGGGTTGTCCATCCTGCGTGCAATCGCCGAAATGTGGCAACGGCAACGACCCGCTCGACAAATCGGGCGCTGTCCGCGTGCTCAACATTGTGCTGACCGGTGTAGCCGCTGATCAGCGCCGACCAGAGCCGATGTCGGCCGACCCCTCGTGACAGTCGACAGCCATGACCGCGCGCATACGTAGACCAGCGACGTTGACGCCCCTGGGGGCACACCAGTCAGAGCAGCGAACGGTCGGATAACACGATCCGTCCGCAAGTCCGCAGAGCGGACGTAACTGAAAGTACTGCCTAGTGCGGATTCCCGCAATCAAACGACTTAAATTCACCCCCGCTTTTCCCGGTTACGTGCGGTTTCACCTGCGAATTCCGGGCTACCCCGGCAGTCGGGTGGCCTTCGGTCGCCAGTAAGCTGATCACGTGAATCAGGATTGGCTGCTGGTAGAAACCTTGGGTGAGCAACCCATGGTCGTAGCCCATGGTCGGCAGATGAAGAATTTCGTGCCCCTGGCCGTTTTCCTGCGCCGCAATCCCAACCTCGCCGCCATCCAGACGGCGATCACCGAGACGGTCTCGACCCGCACCGGCCTGGCCAGCATCACACCCAAAACCAAGCGCGTCATCCGTACCGAACCCGTCCAGATGTCCGACGGATGTATCCATGGCGTGCACGTCTGGAGCGGTTCCACCGACGCCGAACCCCCGGAACGACCGATCGCGGGTCCGCTCAAGTGGGATATGACGCTGGGAGAAGGCACCGCCACGGTTGAGTACCTGGTCAATGCCGGTATGGACCCGTCCGAGGAAACGTTGACCGGCCGGGCGTTCATCGAGGACATCCCAAGCCGCAGCTTCAACCGGGACGAATCGAAGGCGCTGTCCTGGGCGATCGATGCCGAACCGGGCCGGACCTTCTGCAGTACCTGGGATTTCCCGGACAAGCTGGGTGGATTCCGCAGGGTGGGCTGGTGCACCAGAACTCTCATGGAGGCGGATGAGGACGGCAAAGACCATCTGGTGGCCCGGTCGATGAACCTGTTGGAAACCATCCGCGACTCACCGTCCGGTTCTGAGGAGCTTGCCCACCGGATCGTCGACGGGCTGTCTCAGCCCGGGTCGTACCGGCTGATCATCGATCTGCAGAACTGGCGAGCGCTGAAGTGGCTCGACAAACCGTGCCCACTGGTGGATTGGAGCAACCGGCAGCAGATGCATCCCGATGACGAACACCTGCGGCCGCGACTGGCCAGAGAGCTTGAGAACGGGTCCACGAGCGCGGTGCTGCGCCTTCCCGGCAAGAGCCAGGATTGGGTGCCGTTGCACGTCACGGTCAGCCGGATGGCACTCGACAATGGCACCCACGCCGGCCTGGTGACACTCCGGGAGCCCACCGGCGAGGAACTCGCTGAAACCGGGTTCGAAGCGGCCGGCGAAGCGGACTCCTAGGCTCATCCTGATCCCCGGCGCATCAGCCCCGGGAACCAGGTCCGGCCCGCGCGGCGGCCCCGGACTCGGCGTTGATCCACCCGCCCACCCGGATCGTGACGGTCACCACAACATCGAGGCGATCGATGTCGCACCCGCTGACCGTAGCCCGCATTGCATCGGCGACAACCCACGCTTCCCGGCATGCTGCTATCGCGCCGGCCGGCAACCGGACCGCCGCTGCCAGTGCCGCCAGATCGGCTGCCGCCTGCGCCCGGTGCCGCGCGACCACAGCCGATCCGAGCCAGGCGCCTCCCAGCGCCACCATCACCAGCGTGGCGATCATGGCAGCTGCCAATACCGAACCTGCCCCGCTGTCGTCACTGACCGGGCTCCGCCACCGAGACGGCCTCTGCGATGACTGTGACCCCGGGCAGTACCGGCGAGCGCCCGCTGACCCGGGCCACGACGTAGTCGCCGTCGCGGCGCAGTTCCACCGAGGCGCCCGCCGGAGCCAGGCTGGCGGCAGCGCCCAGCCCGGCCCCATCACCGCGCGAAGCCAACCGGGCGGCCTCCCTGGCCGCGTCGATACAGCGGATCTGCATGGCGACCGCCGTGAGACCGGCAACGCACAACAGCAGCACCGCGACAAGGCTCGCGATGGCCAACGCGGCCTCCACCGTGCTGAAACCGCCATCGCGGGTCAGACCCGGGTGGTCAGTGCCCGATTGATGATCGTGGTCAGCGCTCCGACAATCGAGTCTCCGGTCACCACGCTGTAGAGAATGGCGCCAAAAGCGGCTGCGGCGATTGTCCCGATCGCGTACTCGACGGTCGACATACCCGTTTCGTCCGCGATCAGCATTGCCATGCGGCTCCGTGCTTCTCGGATCGCAGTGTGCATCGTTGTTTTGTGCATCGTTGTTTTCCCTTTCCTCCGGTTCTCCGGAACATCCAGTTGCGGTCACTGCAGCGCCACCCCGAGGATCTCCCCGGCAAGACCGGCCACCACCGGGACGATTCCCAGGCAGAGGAAGGCGGGCAGGAAGCACAAACCGAGCGGTCCGGCGATGAGGACCCCCGCCCTTTCCGCCGCCGCCGAGGCGGCATTGCCCGCGTTGCTCCGCTGCTGCTCGGCCAGTTCTGCCAGCCCGTCCGCCAGAGCGCTGCCCGCTGATGCCGAGCGACGGGCCAAACGGGCCAGCGCGACACACTCCTCCCCGGAGTCCGCGCTGTGTACCTGCCATGCGGTATCCGGGTCCGAACCGAGTGCCAGCAGGTCGGCCGCCCGACGCAATAAGGCCGCCAACTCGGGCGGCGCGAAGGCGGCCGTTGCGTCAGCCGCGGCGGCTACCGTCATCCCGGCCGCGAGACACACCGCCAAGACGTCCAGAGCCGATGCGGCCGCGAAGGGATCCCGACCGGTGCGAGCCACCCCGGTGCGCGGCGCCGCCCGATTACCCCGGCCCGGCAGGATGCCGACCCTGCCCCGGACGATGGACGGGCCCCCACCCCACAGCACGGCGGCGGCCAGCAACACGGCCGCGACCGTCATGCCGCGACCCCATCGATGATCCGGTCCGCCCAGACAAGTCCCGCGCAGACCAGTCCCACCCCCAGCACGAGGAGCCAACCACCGGGACCGGTGCCCAGCAGGAACCGGAGTGGGTGGGCGCCAACAACCTGCCCGAGGAGCACGCCGAGCGCTGGCAGGAGAGCCAGGATGGCCGCGGTTGCGCGTGCCCCGGCAAGCCCTGCCTGCAGGCGCTCGAGAAATCTCTGACGAGCCGTGATGTCGCGGTGGGCCGCCCTCATCAGCGTGGACATCGGCAGACCACGCTCAGCTGCCAGCTGCCAGAAGACGGCAAGCCGCTCCCAGTGCACAGGAACCGAGGAGTCCGCAGCGATCGCCCGCATTCCGGCCGGAACGTCGGCGCCGAGATGCGCACGGGCCGCAACAGCCCGCAATGAGCGGCCCACCGCTTCGGTGGACTCAGATGCCGCTACGGCGAATGCCCGCAGCGGATGCGCCCCGACCCGTAACTCGCCGACCAGCACATCCAGCGCGGCCGCCATCGCCCGGGCCTCACCGTGCCGCCGCCGCTGACAAGCCCACCGGCGCCGCCGCATCGCCGCCACAGCGACGGCGATCGCGCATGCGACACCCAGCGCGGGCGGCGCGGCAACAACGATGGCAGCTGCCGCCAGCAGCAGCACCGGCGTCGCCATCTTCCCGATCGGACGCGGCCGACCGGGGGCGGGACTTCCAAGCCGGTGCCGGGCCGGCGGCGCGATCAGAACGGCCGCGGCCAGGAGCAGCGCGGCGATCGGGACCGGGGTCATCGGCCGCGCCGTTCGGCGATCAACTTCTGCAGCGACCCGATACCGCGCTGTCGGCCACGATCGATATCCCAGACCGGTAACACGGCGACCTGCCCGGATTCGTCCCGGTGCAGCAACGCGATCTGGCTGAGCCGCCGACCCTCGGGGCCGCGGCTGACATGGATCAGGACCTGGACGGCGGCCGCCAGCTGGCTGTGCAGCGCGGCACGATCCAAGCCGCCCAGGACAGCCAGTGCCTCCAACCGGGCCGGCACCTCAGCAGGACTGTTCGCGTGGACCGTTCCGGCACCGCCGTCGTGGCCGGTGTTGAGCGCCGCCAGCAGATCGACGACCTCGCCGCCGCGAACTTCGCCGACCACGATGCGATCGGGGCGCATACGCAAAGCCTGGCGAACCAACTGCCGGAGCGTGATCTCGCCGGCACCTTCGACATTGGCGCTGCGGGCCACCAGACGAACCAGGTGAGGATGTTGCGGCGCCAACTCCGGGGCGTCTTCAACGCAAAGGATCCGTTCGCCACCGTCAACTGCCCCGAGCGCAGCCGCCAGTAGCGTCGTCTTCCCGGCACCGGTCCCCCCTGAGATCAGAAAAGCCAGCCGCGCGTCGATGATGTCGTTGAGCAGTTGGCCGGCCTCCGGAGCTATCGCGCCCGCCGCCGTCAACGCCGCGAGGTCCTGCGTTGCGGGTCGCAATACCCGCAAAGACAGGCAGGTTCCGCCCGCCGCGACCGGTGGCAGCACTGCGTGCAACCGAACGGCGAGCCGGCCGCCGACCGCCGCAGTCAGCTGGCCATCCACCCATGGCTGAGCATCATCGAGCCGACGTCCTGCGGCCGCGGCGAGCCGTTGGGCGAGCCTGCGCACGGCGGCCTCATCGGTGAACGTGATCTCGCTTCGACGCAGCCCGCTTCCATCGTCGACCCAGACATCCCGAGGTCCGGTCACCAGAACATCGGTGGTGCCCTCGGCCCGCAGCAGTGGCTCGAGAACTCCGGCACCGGTCAGTTCGGTCTCCAGAATCCGCAGGTGGCCGAGAACCTCGGTATCGCCGAGGAGGCCGCCGGACTCCGCGCGGATAGCCGCAGCCACGACGCTGGGTCGTAACGGCACCGACTCGGCAACCAACCGCTCCCGGACCCGGTCGATCAGTGACTCGCTCACGGTGTCCGGCCCTCCGTTCCGCGCTCCAGAAGCCCCAAGACCGTTCGCGCCGCCTGGGCCAACGGCGAGCGCCGCCGCATCCGCAGACCACCTTGTTCCAGGCGGGCGGCGAGCATCGGTTCCGGACGCATGGCCGCCAGCAACGGCACTGCGGCCGCATCTGCCGCTTCCGCGGCCCGCAAGCCACCCGGGGCCGGGCCGCGCACCACCAGACCCATATTGGGGTTGAGCGTCCGAATGACCGGTGCAACCGCAGCCGTCGCCGCGATGGCGCGGACATCACAGCTGCTCACGATGATCGCCAGGTCGGCGCACTGCAGGGCATACGCCGCCGCCGGCGCCGACTGCCGCGGGACATCGCAGACCACTGTCGTCCCGCCCCGCCGGCCGGCGTCCAGCACCGCCCCCACCGCGCCGGCGTCGATATCGTGGAAACTCCGGGTACCGGACAGAAAACTCAGATCATGCTGGCGCGGGAGCGCTTCCCTCAGTGCGGTCCAACTCAACCGCCCGCTTTGCAACCTCAGGTCCGGCCAGCGCAGACCGGGCGCGGCCTCACCGCCGAGAAGCAGGTCGATTCCGCCGCCGCAAGAGTCGAGATCCACCAGTAGCGACATACCGGCGCACCGTGCAAGTGCGGCGGAGAACACCGAGGCTCCACCACCACCGGCTCCGCCGGTGACCGCGATCACCCGACCGCGGCGCAGACCCAGCGCACCTCTGTCCGTGCTCTCCGCAAGGTGGCGCACCAGGTCGGCTTCCTGGGCGGGAAGCACGCAAACATATTGGGCTCCAATGTCGATGGCGACCGTCCACATGGCGGATGACGGCTCCTCCGATCCGATCAGCAGCACGCCGTCCCGCCGAGGCATACCGGTTTGGGCGCATCGGCGCGCGGCGGCCTCGTCCAGGACCACGGCCGCCGCCGCCAGCCAGGCCCGCCGGCTCGGCGATCCCGCTCTGACCGCCCGTGCGCCGACCGCCGCGGCGATACGGTCGGCATTGGCCGACAATTCAGGATCGTCGACAACAGTCAGGACGACAGGCGCGGTGGAACTCACGGCGCCAACGCTGACGGGGACGGTGCCGTCCCGCCAGTCGCCCAACGCTCAACTGTGGATGACCACCGGTATGTGGGAAACGTCGGGTGGGAAACGGCTGCGAAAAAGGGACGACCCTCGCCAGGGGGGGAGGAGGCGAGGGTCGTCGAGTATCAGCCCCGGGGGGTCGGGCTGATGCACACTCGGCATACGCCAAGTGCGGCTAACTATACACACGGCGAGACAGCTCGGCACAAGTCATTCACGGAATCGGAGACCATCCATTTGCTGTGAATCTGCACTCGCCGCCAGGTGCCTGAAGCTGCCATTTTTGTGGCGTGCGTTTTCGTGACGTGCGCAGTGTCCCACCCTTCTCGGCGGCGCGGTCCGGACATCCGGTCTGCGACGCACCGCTCCGCACGGCGGTCGGCTTCGGCCCCGCTGAGATCGAGTGATGCCCTCCGCGCCGCCGTTTCACGTTGTGCCGCTTCAGATTTTGAGATTGTCCGAACTATTGCCGTGTACCCCTTGCTGTGACGGGCGTCACGTAGTACAAAGGAGGCACGGAGGCTTGGTAAGGCCAAAGTGGCACCGGAAGAGAAGGTTCCACTTCCCGAACTGAGCATCCCAGCACGGTTCCGGGTACCCACGCGGAGCACGCCAGCGACGATGGCAGAAGTGTTGCGGGCCTGCGTACTTGCGCAGAGCGGATGGTGTTCGCGGTTCTTTGGGCAGAACCGCACACAGTACGCAGTGCAAGATCGCCGAGGCCGACCCACGCATCCCAACCAGCACGCCTGGTAGCCCGAAACCGTGCTAGCGGGCGGCGCGCCGAACTCGTTTCGGAACGCCGCCCGCTTCGCATGTCAGCCGCATCACAACTGACTGACTCCCGTATCGGTCCGTACTTGACCGACCGCTACTTGATTGCGGCCTCCGCGATCGACAACGCTTCGCGCGCACCATCTTCCAACGCCCGGCAGCAGAGCAGCAACCACTCCCCGACGGCCGCGGGATCCCCCGTGGCGAAGGCCGCAGCCGCAGCCCGGTACTCATCGGCCCGGCGCAGCCAGTAGACCTCCGGCACCCCCAGGCCGTGCGGATCCAGACCGGAGGCGATGGTCACCAGACG
>JAHZJY010000307.1 GCA_022600695.1 Actinomycetes bacterium
GGCGGTCTCGTTACCACCGCCGAACTACTGACGGTGATGACCCGTCAGCAGATGGACGTGCAGCGCCGGAAAGGCACGCTGATCCGTATCTGGCGCGGCGTGTACGGCGTTGCCGAACCCGACCTGCTGATGCGGCTGCGGGCATTGGACCTGCTCGTCAATGAGCACGCCGTCGCCTGCCTGCACACCGCGGCCGAACTCTACGGATTCGGCACCGGGGAAAGCGGCGCGGTGCACGTCCTCGACCCGGGCTTTCGGCTGCGGCCCACCTCCGGGCTCGTCGTCCATCAACGTAAAGGCGCACCGCTGCAAGTTGTTTCGAGTCGCCGCGCGACCTCGCCGGCGTGGACCGCGATCGAGGTTGCCCGCCAGGTACGACGTCCGCGCGCCCTGGCAACCCTCGATGCCGCACTGCACTCCAGGTGGTGCACCCCGGCGGACCTCGCCGCGGCCGCGGAGGCCCAGCGCGGTCGACGCGGGATCGTCGGGGTGCGCAGCCTGCTTCCCCTTGCCGACGGCCGGGCCGAGTCGGCCATGGAGAGTGAGGCGCGGCTGGTCATGCTGGACCACGGCCTGCCGTGTCCGGAACTGCAACACGTGATCCACGGCCGCGACGGCGAGGAATGGCGGGTGGACTTCGCCTGGCCGGAGGCCAAAGTGGCCGCCGAGTACGAGAGCATCCAGTGGCATTCCGGACGGGAGCACATGTTCCGGGACAAGAAGCGGTTCGCGGGCGTGCAGGACGCGGGCTGGATCCTCATTCCCATGGTCGTGGCGGATGTGCGGCTGACCCCGAGCCGCATGTGCGACCGCATCCGCCGCCATCTGGACCGCGCAACCCTGCTTTCCTGACGCCGAGCAGACACAAACTCGCATGAAATGGGCCCAACTTGTGCGACTTTGTGTCTGCTCGCGGGGAAGTTTGTGTCTGCTCGCGGGGAGGTGCGGGGAGGTGCGGGGAGGTGCGGGGAATTTGGCCGCCGCGGGTTGTCCACGCTAGTCTCACCACGTTCCACCGAAGACCGTTGGTCACCAAGTAATTGGTTGAAGGTTCCGGCCACGCTGTTGTTACGCGCAAGCGGCTCATCAGCACCGGACGGCCCACGCAGGAGGACGAGGCACACCGCGATCATGCGGTATCTCCACGCCCCGGCCGTCTGCGCCGGGGCGTTCGTCATTTCTCCAGACCGGTCAACGCAATTCGGTGGCGCACCCGACAACACCGAGGAGGCATGCATGGCCAAGGCTGACAAGGCCACCGCAGTCGCCGAGATCACCGAACAGTTCACGTCCTCGACGGCCACCGTGGTCACCGAGTACCGCGGTCTGACCGTGGCCGATCTGGCCGAACTGCGCCGCTCCATGGGCGGCGACGCCACCTACACCGTCGCCAAGAACACGCTGATCAAGCGGGCGGCGGCAGAGGCCGGCATCGAAGGTCTCGACGATCTGTTCAGCGGACCGACCGCGATCGCGTTCGTCCGGGGCGAGGCCGTCGACGTGGCCAAGGCGATCAAGAAGTTCGCCAAGGACCACAAGGCGCTCGTCGTCAAGGGCGGCTATATGGACGGTCGCGCGCTGACCGTCGCCGAGGTCGACAAGATCGCCGACCTGGAATCGCGCGAGGTGCTGCTGGCCAAGCTGGCCGGCGCGATGAAGGGCAACATGACCAAGGCCGCCGGCCTGTTCAACGCCCCCGCCTCGCAGGTCGCCCGACTGGCCGCCGCGCTGCAGGACAAGAAGGCCGGCGAAACCGCCGCCTAAGCACCAACCCCCCTACCTGGAAAATCTAGAAAGGACCCCACCATGGCAAAGATGAGCACCGACGATCTGCTCGACGCGTTCAAGGAAATGACCCTGCTCGAGCTCTCCGAGTTCGTCAAGAAGTTCGAAGAGGTCTTCGAGGTCACCGCCGCCGCCCCGGTCGCCGTCGCGGCCGCCGGCGCTGCGGCCCCGGCCGCCGAGGCCGCCGAGGAGCAGTCCGAGTTCGACCTCATCCTGGAGTCGGCCGGCGAGAAGAAGATCGGCGTCATCAAGGTCGTCCGCGAGATCGTCTCCGGCCTGGGCCTCAAGGAGGCCAAGGACCTCGTCGACGGCGCCCCCAAGCCGCTGCTCGAGAAGGTGGCCAAGGAGGCCGCCGAGGAGGCCAAGACCAAGCTCGAGGCGGCCGGCGCGACGGTTTCCGTCAAGTAGCCGACGCACCCGTTCGACCCTGAAAATCCCCCGCGGGCCCCTTGGGTTCGCGGGGGATTTCGTCATCGGCCGCAAACGGCGACTGCCTGCAAACGGTGTGCGCTAGAGTGACTCAAACCACAGGTGTAACTCCTGTGGAGAGTCGCGTGGCCGGAAGGAATCCCGTGGGTATCGCTATCGATGTCGAGAACCTGTCCAAGGCGTTCGGATCCCAGCAGATCTGGGAGGACGTGACGCTGACGATTCCGGATGGCGAAGTCAGCGTCATCCTGGGCCCGTCGGGCACCGGTAAATCGGTGTTCCTGAAATCGCTGATCGGGCTGCTGCGCCCCGAGCGCGGCAAGATCCTGATCGACGGCACCGACATCATCCAGTGTTCCGCCAAGGAGCTCTACGAGATTCGCACCCTGTTCGGTGTGATGTTCCAGGACGGCGCGCTGTTCGGCTCGATGAACATCTACGACAACACCGCCTTCCCGCTGCGCGAGCACACCAAGAAAAAGGAAAGCGAGATCCGCCAGATCGTCATGGAGAAGCTCGAGATGGTGGGCTTACTCGGGGCGGAGGGCAAGTTCCCCGGCGAGATCTCCGGCGGTATGAAGAAGCGCGCCGGCCTGGCCCGCTCGCTGGTGCTGGACCCGAAGATCATCCTCGTCGACGAGCCGGACTCCGGTCTGGACCCGGTGCGCACCGCCTACCTCAGCCAGTTGCTGATCGACATCAATGCCCAGATCGACGCCACCATCCTCATCGTGACGCACAACATCAACATCGTGCGCACCGTGCCGGACAACATCGGCATGCTCTACCGCAAACACCTGGTCATGTTCGGCCCCCGCGAGGTGCTGCTGACCAGTGAGGAGCCCGCCGTCAAACAGTTCCTCAACGGCCGGCGCATCGGCCCGATCGGCATGTCCGAGGAGAAGGACCAGGCCACTGCGGCCGCCGAGGCGGCGGCCATGGAGGCCGGGCAGGGCGACGGCGGGCTGGAAGAGATCGAGGGGGTGCCCCCGCAGCTCACCACCACACCGGGCATGCCGGAGCGCAAAGCCGTCGGCCGCCGCCAGGCCCGGGTGCGCGAAATCCTGCACACCCTGCCGCCGAAGGCGCAGGAGGTCATCCTGGACGACCTCGAAGGCACCCATAAGTTGCCGACGCACACCATCCCCGGCTGATTCGGGGCACTGAGCAGCCGGCCGCGGGATCTGCTTCCTGACCCGATTTCCCTGACGCCGCTGACGAATCCGCGACGCGGCCGCCGCCGGTTTCCCGATTGCCGGGCCAGTCGGCGCGAGGCGGGGTAGCGTTTGCCCATTAGGTAAGGCGGGCAGAGGCGTGGAGGCAGTACACACATGAGTGATCGACGAGTTCTGGTAGGCGCCAGCGCGGTTCTGTTCGGACTGGGCTCGGCCCTGATCTCCGGGACGGCGGTGGCGGGCGCCGACACCGGCGAGGCCGACGGCAGGCAGTCCGACACCTCCTCCACTACCTCAGCGTCCACCACTTCAGCCTCCGGCAGCGAGGCGTCCGCCCCGGCGGCGAACACCCGCCGCGGCGCCACCCGGACCCGGCCCGCAGCCGGACCCGCGCGCGCGGCGACTGGCAACGACGCCCCCGCCCGCACCGGGCGCCCCGGTAACCGGCCCGTGCGGGTAGGTGCCGGGTCGACCGACGCGATACCCACCGCCGTCGCCCCCGCCGCAGCTTCCCGACCGGTCGCCGTGCCGGACGTCACCCCGGCCGCGGCGACACCCGAAACCCCTGCCATTCCGGCCGCGGCGGTCGCTGTCGACATTCCCGAGGCCGCACCCGAGACGATGGCCGAGGTTGCCGCCGTTCCCGCCGCCCCGGTCGCCTACGCGGCACCGGCACCGGCACCGGCACCGGCACCCGCCCCGTCGGCCAGCCTGCTGTCCACCGCACTGACCGCGCTCGGCTGGCAGCCCGCCGGCGGTCTGGCTGTCGCGGTGCCCGCCCTGGCGGCGTTCACCGGTCAGCGCCAGAGTGCGGCACCGGCCGCGGTGGTCGGCACCCCGGTGGTGGCCGGCGACCCGCCGGATCCCGACGCTGCGGCGGTCGCCGCGGAGATGAACAGCGAGATCTCCACCCTGCTCGGAGCGGAACCGCTGCTTCCCGGCTCCACCAACGGGGTCAGCGGCGTGCAGGTCGGCCACTCCCGCCTGGACATCCCGGGCGCCTTCATCGGCCAGTCGGTCGCCGCCGACTGGTACTTCCCGACCCAGGTCGACGGCACCGTCGACGCCCAGGGCGTCATCTGGTTGCAACACGGCTTCGGTGCCACCAACACCTTCTACTCGGCGCTGTCCCAGGAATTGGCCCGGCAGACCAACAGCATCGTGGTGGCGCCCACGCTGTCGTCCATCCCGTTCACCTTCTCCGGCGGCTGTCTCATCTGCGGGACTTCTCAGGAGGCCGCCGCCGAGGCGTTCCTCGACCCCGACCGCACCGCGCTGACCGACAGTGCCCTCGCGGCCGGCTACACCGGCGACGTCAGTGAACTTCA
>JAHZJY010000308.1 GCA_022600695.1 Actinomycetes bacterium
ACCATGCCAACCCGGAAGGGATTGCGGTAGCCGTCCGCCAGATGGGGGAACAGCGTGCTGGTGACCGCCGGCAGCAGCACCCGTTCCCGCGGCGCCACCGCGAACACCCGCGGCCGCAGGGCGGCCAGGTGGTGGTCAGCCGGCTTGCCCAGCTCGGCCCCGCATTCCCCGCAGAACTGCCCGGAAGGAACGGTCGCGGCGCACTGTGGGCACACTTCGGCGGGCACGAGGTCCGGGGATCCTGCCGACGGTGACGTCATCGGGGCTTAGCCGAGATGATCCGCGACGGCGATCGCGGCGCGGCGCAGCGGCCCCCGCGGCCCGGGATGCCTACGAATCACGCCGGTGAGCCTAGCGCAGCGCCGGCCGGCGGCGGAGGCTCACGGCCCTCAGCCCAGCGGGTCAGCGCCCTTCAGGCCCTCCTGCACCGGGTTCACGTCGGGTTCCGGATCGAACGGCGGGGTTTTGGCGCCCCACTGCACACAACTCCAGCCACCGCCGGCGACCGGTGCCAGCGTCACCGCCTCGGTGTTGGCCAGGTGATGCTCGAGTGCGAAGCCGCCCGGCACACCGGCCAGTGTGGCGGCAGCGAGACGGATCGCCGCACCGTGACTGACGACGACGACGTCGTGGGCCCAATCATGGTCATCGAGGTAACGCAGCCGAAGTTCGGAGATGACCGGCAGGTAGCGGTCGACCACCGCACGCCCGCTCTCGCCGCCCGGCATCGCCACCTCGAGGTCGCCCTGATGCCAGCACCGGTAGACGGCGTTGAACTCGGCGATCGCGGCCTCGTCGTCGAGACCCTCCAGATCCCCCGCCTGGACCTCGTGAATTCCACCGACCTCAACCGGCGCCACCGTGAGTTCGGTACCGATCGCCCCCGCGGTCTGAGCCGCGCGATGAGCCACCGAATGCAGCAGCAGGCCCGGCGGCCGGGCGCGCAGCCGGGCGAAGTCCCGAGCCTGTCGCACTCCGAGGTCGGTGAGCTCCGCACCCGGCGGCCGGGTGTCGAGCCGGCGTTGCACATTGGCCTGGGACTGGCCATGCCGGACGAGAATCAGTCGGCCGGTCAACGCCGACCCTCCCGTAGCCCGTGGACCCACCGCTCCGCCTCGTCGAGTTGCGGGGGCAACGCGCCGGTCGCCGCACCGGTCGGCCAGGACCCGAGATAGCGGACGTCGGCACAGCGCCGGCGCAGCGCCTTGAGTGTCTCGGCAACCGCGCTGTCCTCGATATGACCGACACAATCGAGGAAGAAGATGTAGGTGCCCAACTCCGTGCGGGTGGGCCGCGACTCGATGCGGGTCAGGTCGATATCCCGGATGCCGAACTCGTTCATCGCCGCTACCAGCGCACCCGGCGCGTTGTCGATCTGCAGCACCACCGACGTCCGATCGGCGCCGGTGCGCGCGGGCGGCCGGCCGGGGCAGCCCGCCAGGACGAAGCGGGTGCGGGCGTTGGGTTCGTCGACAACCTCGGCGGCGAGGGCGGCCAGCCCGTAGCGCCGCGCCGCCAACCCGGTGCTGACACCGGCGTCCACGCGACCATCCGCCACATCCCGGGCCGCCGCGGAATTGGAGTTCGCCGGCACCACCTCGGCCCGCGGCAGATGTTCGGCCAGCCAATGCCGGACCTGGGCGGCCGCGACCGGGAACGCCGCGACCGTCCGCACCTGTTCGGCGGACGCTCCCGGCCGAACCACGATGCTGAAGGCGACGTCAAGGGTCAGTTCGGCATAGATCTGCAGGGGCGGACCGGCGGCCAGGCTGTCCAGGGTCGGCAGCACACTGCCCTCTATCGAATTCTCGATCGGGACGCACGCGAAGTCCGCGGCGCCGCAGCGAACCGCTTCCAGGGCGGCTCGGGTGCTCTCGGTCGGCTGCGGCTCCGCCTCGCCCCGACCCGGCACCAAACCCCCGGCGGTCATCGACAGCAGCGCCGCTTCGCTGAATGTCCCCTCCGGTCCGAGGTAGGCGATACGGGCCACTCCGCAACCCTAACCGTTCGGGCATCGGCTGCCGGGCCGCCGGCGGCCCGCTACCGTGGCTGCGTGAGCGCCAGTCAGGGCGAGTTCGACGAACCCGACCGGCGGGCGATACGTATCGAAGTCGCCGTGATGCTGGCGGTGACCTTCGGCGTGAGCGCCGTGGTCGCCGTGCTGCGACTGACCGACGCGGTCCTGTCGGGGCTGCCGGGCTATCGGGTCCGGCTCAACCCCAACCGGTCGGATTACGACCTGATCAACCTGGGCTTGAACCTGGTCTCGGTCGCCCAGTTGATGGCCTGGGGCGGTTTGGCTCTTTATCTGTTGTGGCGCAGCGGGATTCGCCCTACCGATATCGGCCTGGGCCGGTTGCGCCCAGGCTCCGACGCTCTTGGCGGCCTCGGTCTGGCCGCGCTGATCGGCATCCCCGGTCTACTTCTCTATCTGGCGGCCCGGACGCTGGGTCTCAACGCCGAGGTGGAGGCGACCGGCCTGCACACCTCGTGGTGGCGCATTCCGGTGCTGGTGCTCGCCGCCTTCGCCAACGGCTTCGCTGAGGAAGTGGTCGTGGTGGGCTACCTCATCACGCGACTGCGACAACTCGGCCTGACCGCGCCCAAGGCGGTGGCCCTCTCCAGCCTGCTGCGTGGGCTCTATCACCTCTACCAGGGTTTCGGGGCGGGTCTGGGCAATGTGGTGATGGGCCTCGTCTTCGGATACGCATGGTGCCGGACCGGCCGGCTCTGGCCGCTGGTCATCGCGCACGGGCTGATCGATGCGGTGGCCTTCGTCGGCTACGCGCTGTTGTCCGGCCGGCTCGAGTGGCTTGGCTGATCCACTGTTCCGGCGCATCCGGCGCTCGGCCGTTCACCGGCCCGTCGGGCTCGGTGGCAGTGCGTTTCCGCGCGTAGATTCATCCTGGTGAACGACGACCGGCCGCCCATCGGGGACGCGCCTACCGATCGAATCCCGCGTCTGCCACCACCGGCTCCGCCCCGCCTGCCGGAGCCGTCACAGGTCATCCGCCGCGACCCGTCCTACCGGCCGGCACCCCGACCCCCGGCACGACAACCACCGGCACCCCGACCGCCGCCACCCGGCCAAGCACGGCCGGCCCGGCACCGATTGGCTGCGCCGCCGGTGCACCGACGGCCCGCGCCCACACCGGTCCCGCCCGTAGCGCCGCGACGGTCACCGGCCGCACCGCGTCCCGCCCCGCCATCGCCGCGGAGACCGGCGGCAGCACCCCGGCCGGTCGCCGCGAGGAAGAAAACCCACTGGATCAGGCG
>JAHZJY010000309.1 GCA_022600695.1 Actinomycetes bacterium
CTGCGCGATGAGCGAGGCTGTTCGGGTAGCGGTGCCCGACGGGGCATCCGCCTTCTGTGGGTGATGCAGTTCGATGACCTCGGCCGACTCGAAATACGGCGCGGCCTTCTGCGCGAAGTACATCGAAAGCACTGCCCCGATCGCGAAGTTCGGGGCGATCAGCACGCCGGTGCCCGGTTTGGCGGCCAGCCAGCCACGCACCCGCTCCACCCGGTCCTCAGTGAAGCCGGTCGTGCCGACCACGGCGTGGATACCGTTGTCGATGAGGAATTTCAGGTTGTCCATGACGGCATCGGGATGGGTGAAGTCGATGACGACCTCGGAGTCGCTGTCGGTGAGCAGGCTCAGCGCGTCCCCGGCGTCTACCTGCGCGCTGAGGTCGAGATCGTCGGCGCCGGAAACCGCCGCGCAGATCGCGGTGCCCACTTTGCCCCTCGCTCCCAACACCCCGACTCGCATGCGTGCAGCGTAGCCCGAGGGCACCGGCGTTGATTCCGCTGACGCCGACGAGTGCAGTCCGGAGCCGAAAACCGTCGATTGATTGCCGACGGGGCAAAACTTCTTCACACTGATGCCTGACATCCAGCGACTTCCCTGAACCAGGAGCTCCCGTGCGCGTCGGCATACCGACTGAAATCAAGAACAACGAGTATCGCGTCGCCATCACCCCCGCCGGAGTCTCAGAATTGGCCCGCCGGGGCCACGATGTCCTGGTCCAGTCCGGTGCCGGCGAGGGCTCGGCGATCCACGACTCCGACTTCGAGGCCGCCGGCGCGCAGCTGGTGGAGACAGCCGAGCAGGTCTGGGACCGGGCCGAGCTGCTGTTGAAGGTGAAGGAGCCGATCGCACCGGAGTACACCCGAATGCGCAAGGGGCAGGTGCTGTTCACCTACCTGCATCTGGCGGCGTCACGGCCCTGCACCGACGCGTTGCTGGCCTCCGGCACCACCTCGATCGCCTACGAGACCGTCCAGGCCGCCGACGGGTCGCTGCCCCTGCTGGCTCCGATGAGCGAGGTCGCCGGCCGGCTGTCGGCACAGGTCGGGGCCTACCACCTGATGCGCACCCAGGGTGGCCGCGGTGTGCTCATGGGCGGTGTCCCCGGCGTCGCGCCGGCCAAGGTCGTGGTGATCGGCGGCGGAATGGCCGGCGATAACGCGGCCGCCGTCGCCTGGGGTATGGGCGCGCACGTCACCGTGTTCGACCTCAACGTCCACACGCTGCGCAAGATCGATGCCGAATACGGCGGGGCGATCGAGACCCGCTACTCATCGAGGCTCGATCTGGAGACTGCGGTCACCGAGGCCGATCTGGTGATCGGTGCGGTGCTGGTGCCCGGCGCCAAGGCTCCCAAGCTGGTCACCAATGCGACAGTCGCCGAGATGCGACCGGGCGCGGTTCTGGTGGATATCGCCATCGACCAGGGGGGCTGTTTCGAGGACTCCCGCCCCACCACCCATGATGAGCCGACTTTCCGCGTGCACGACACCGTGTTCTACTGCGTGGCCAATATGCCCGGTGCGGTGCCGCGCACCTCCACCTACGCGCTCACCAACGCCACGATGCCCTACGTGATCACGCTGGCCGACAAGGGCTGGCAGGACGCTTGCCTCGCCGATCCCGCCTTGGCCGCGGGCCTGTCAACGCATGACGGGCAGCTACTGAGCGAACAGGTCGCCCACGATCTGGGCCTGCCCCACACCGACCCGGCCGGCCTGCTCACCTGAGTCATCAGCCACTTCCCACCAGCCCGGGCAGCACCAGCGCCGCCACCTCGGCGATCAGTGGCTGCAGCCACTCGGCCTCGGGGTTGTCGGTACGCGTCCGCGTCATCACCGATAGCAGGATGCGTTCACCGGCCGGGCCGTAGGCGATTCCCACATCGTTGGTGCTCCCGAATCCACCGGCGCCGGTCTTGTCGGCCGTGGTCCAGCCCGGTGGAAGGCCGGCCCGGACACCGCGCGCTGTGCCCTGGTTGGCGCGCATCCACCGATCGAGTTGGCCACGGTGGGTGTCGTCGAGAACCCCTCCGGTCAGCAGGGCGGCGATACCGCCGCCGATCGCCCGCGGGGTGGTGGTGTCGCGCGGATCGCCCGGCAGTGCCGAGTTCAACTCGGTCTCCCACCGGTCCAGCCGGGTCTCTTCATCACCGATCGACCTCGCGAACGCCGTGATCGCCGCCGGCCCACCGATCCGGCGCAGCAGTAGGTTGGCCGCGGTGTTGTCGCTGTGCTCGATCACCGCCCGGCAGAGTTCCGCCAACGACATGCTGCCGCCCGCTTTGGGTTCGGTCAGTGGCGAATGGGAAACCAACGCGGCCGGAACGATGACCTCGGTATCGGTCAGCGCCACCGATCCCTGCTGGGCCAACTGCAGAACCCGGGCCGCAAGATAGGCCTTGAAGGTGGAGCACACCGCGAACCGGCGGTCGTCGTGGTGGGCGATCGTTCGCCCGTCGTTCAGGTTGACCCCATACAGACCCACCATGGCGTCATATTTGACCTCCAGCGAGCCGATCCGGTCCGCCATCGGTGGAACCGGCTCGGCGGGACCGGTCAGCCGGTGCCCCCCGGTGACCGGACGCCCGCATCCGACTGCCAAACCGATAGCACCCAACAGGACGTATCGGCGCCCCAGCCGGCGTGTCACCGCCCCGCCAGCCTCGCGACGATATCGGCAGCCGGACCGCTGGTGGTGGCCCGCCAGGAAGTTCCGGCCCACAGGCTGGCGGCGTGCGGATCGCCGACAGCCACCGAAGCCGCCCGGATGGGGCCGGTGATCTGGTTGACCTGCGGGTAACCCGGCGGTGCGGCGGATGAGTGACGGGCGGCGAAGTCGTTGGCCAGGCCGCGCGCATAGCGGCCGGAGAAGGCCCGGGTGACCACGGTTTCGGTGAATTGGGTGTCGCGAAGGGCCCGGCGGTGTACCGGGTTGGTGCCGGCCTCGTCGGCGAGCAGCAGCGCGGTACCCACCTGCGCCGCGACCGCTCCCCTGTCCAACGCCGCACCGACCGCGAGATCGTCACCGATCCCGCCGGCGGCGACAACAGGCACGCCCGCGCCAATGGTCTCGGCCAGCAGAAGATCCAACGGCAACTCCGGCGGTGCGCGATCAGCGTCGAACACCCCGCGATGCCCACCGGCCGAGGGGCCCTGAACCACCAACGCCTCGGCACCGGACCGCACCGCGAGGTCGGCCTCCTCCCGACTTGTGACGGTGACCATCGTCAGCACTCCGCGGTCGCGCAGCCGGGCCAAGACCCGGGGGCCGGGACAACCGAAGGTGAAGGACACCGCCTCGGGCGCCATGTCGGCAATCACGTCGAGCTTGGCCTGCCAGTCATCGTCGTCCGGGCCGGGTCGGCCGGGCTCGACACCGAGTCGCTGCGCGAGTGGCATCAGCCGATCACGAAATCGGTCGAGTTGCCGGGCGGTGGCGACACACGGTTGCGGGACGAGGAGATTCACCCCCAGCGGCCCGGCAGTCAGCGCGCGAACCGCGGCGATATCGTCGACCAGACGCCGGGCGGTCAGATACCCGGCCGCGAGGTTACCGAGGCCACCGGCCTCCGACACCGCGGCCACCAAAGCCGGGCTGCTCGGGCCGCCAGCCATCGGCGCCCCCAGAATGGGCAGAGCGAGTTCGGCAAGACTGAAAGGCACCCGCTAGCCCGCGATCGCGCGAAGATGCTGCGGCAGAGACCGTTTCGTCCGGTGCGGGCCAAGAACCGCCGCACCGAACCGGCCTGACAGCACCTTACGGGCGACGGCGTTGACCTCGTCAATCGTCACGCCCTCAATACTCCGCAGCGTCTCATCGACGCTGCGGTACTCGCCGTGGTTCAACTCGCTGCGACCGAGTCGGCTCTGCCGGGACGACGAGTCCTCCAGTCCCAGCAGCAGGCCACCGCGTAACGAGCCCTTGGCGATACGAAACTCGGTATCGGTGATTCCGTCGCGACCCACACTCTCGAGCACCTCCGCGGTGAGCCGCACCACCTCGCCGAAACGCTCCGGCAGGCAACCCGCATAAACCGACAGCGCCCCGCTGTCGGAGAACGTGTCGATGGCGGAGTAGACCGAGTAGGCCAGCCCGCGGGTCTCCCGAATCTGTTGGAAGAGCCGGGAACTCAACCCTCCCCCGATTGCGCTGTTGAGCACCATCAGTGCCCACCTGTGCGTCCAGTTGCGGCCCGGAACCCGGACGCCGAGGGTCAGATGGCTCTGCTCGGAGTCCCGGTGCACCAGCGTCAGCCCCGGCCGGCCGGCCATTCGGCCGGCGCCCCGGCGGGGCGGCCGCGGTCGGGTACCCCTGACCAGCCGGGGGCCGAAGTACTCCCGCGCCAGTGCGACCACCCGATCGTGGTCGATATTGCCGGCGACCGCCAGGACCATCCGCTCAGGAACGTAACGGCGGACGTGGAAGGACCGCAGTTGGTTTCGCGTCATCGCCGACACCGACTCCACAGTGCCGATCACCGGCCGGCCCACCGGATGGTCACCGAACATGGCGGAGAGGAAGACGTCGCCGAGCGTGTCCTCGGGATCGTCGTCGCGCATCGCGATCTCCTCCAGCACGACATCGCGTTCCACCTCGACATCGGCGGCTGCACACACCCCGTTGAGCACCACATCGGACACCAGGTCGACGGCCATCTCCAGGTCGTCGTCGAGCACATGCGCGTAGTAGCAGGTGTGCTCTTTGGTCGTGAAGGCGTTCAACTCACCACCGACGGCGTCGACCGCCTGTGCGATCTCGACCGACGTGCGCGTCGGCGTCGCCTTGAACAACAGATGTTCCAGGAAGTGCGCGGCACCGGCGACGGTGGCACCCTCATCCCGTGACCCGACGTCGACCCACAACCCCACCGATGCCGAGTGCACCGACGGTACGAACTCGGTGACGACTCGCAGGCCGCCCGGCAGCACGGTACGCCGGACGGCCGGACGGTCGCGAGGGTCGGTCTTCATCCCGGAGCCGCTGTGCTCCTGCCCGCCGTCAGCTGTTGGCTGTCGCGGCATCGGCGGGAACCGGTGCTGCGTTGTCGGCGTCTTCGGCGACCAGGATCAGCGAGATCTTCCCGCGGTTGTCGATATCGGCGATCTCGACACGCAATTTGTCACCCAGCTTGACCACGTCCTCCACCTTGGCAACCCGCTTGCCGCGGCCCAACTTGGAGATGTGCACCAGGCCGTCACGCCCGGGCAGCAACGAGACGAACGCACCGAAGTCGGTGGTCTTGACGACGGTCCCGAGGAACCGCTCCCCGATCTTCGGAAGCTGTGGGTTGGCGATCGCGTTGATCATGTCGATCGCCGCCTGTGCCGACGGGCCGTCGGTAGCACCGACGAACACCGTGCCGTCGTCCTCGATGGAGATCGACGCACCGGTCTGCTCGGTGATCGAGTTGATCATCTTGCCCTTGGGCCCGATGACCTCACCGATCTTGTCGACCGGCACCTTGATCGCGGTGACACGCGGGGCGTACGGGCTCATCTCGTCGGGTTCGTCGATGGCCTCCGCCATCACCTCCAGGATGGCGGTGCGGGCATCCTTGGCCTGGGCCAGCGCGCCGGCCAGAACCTGTGACGGAATCCCGTCGAGCTTGGTGTCCAACTGCAGCGCGGTGACGAAGTCCTTGGTCCCGGCGACCTTGAAGTCCATATCGCCGAACGCGTCCTCGGCGCCGAGGATGTCGGTCAGGGCCACATAGCGGGTCTCACCGTTCACCTCGTCGGACACCAGGCCCATCGCGATACCGGCCACCGGCGCCTTCAGCGGCACGCCGGCGTTCAGCATCGACAGCGTCGAGGCGCAGACCGAACCCATCGACGTCGAACCGTTGGAGCTCAGGGCTTCCGACACCTGCCGGATGGCATACGGGAACTCCTCGACGCTGGGCAGCACCGGCATCAGCGCGCGCTCCGCGAGTGCGCCGTGGCCGATCTCGCGCCGCTTGGGCGAACCGACCCGGCCGGTCTCACCGGTCGAATACGGCGGGAAGTTGTAGTGATGCATGTAGCGCTTGGACTTCTCCGGTCCCAGCGAGTCGATCTGCTGGGCCATCTTGACCATATCCAGCGTGGTGACGCCCATGATCTGGGTCTCGCCACGTTCGAACAGCGCACTGCCGTGTGCCCGCGGGATGACCGCGACCTCGGCGCTCAGCGCCCTGATGTCGGTGATGCCGCGGCCGTCGATGCGGAAGTGATCGGCGAGGATGCGCTGACGCACCAGCTTCTTGGTCAGCGACCGGTAGGCGGCACCGATCTCCTTCTCCCGGCCGGCGAAGGTCTCACCGAGCTTCTCGAGAACATCGACCTTGATCTGGTCGGTGCGGTTGTTGCGCTCAGTCTTACCGGGGATCTGCAGGGCCTCGGCGAGTTCCGCACCGGCGGCCGATTCCACCGCGGTGTAGACATCGTCCTGATAGTCCGGGAACAGCGGGTACTCGACCACCGGCTTCGCAGCCCGCTCGGCCAGTTCCCGCTGCGCCCGGCACAGCGCCGCGATGAACGGCTTGGCCGCCTCGAGGCCCTCGGCCACTACGCTTTCGGTGGGCGCGCTGGCACCGCCGGCGACCAGATCGATGACGCTGTCGGTGGCCTCCGCCTCGACCATCATGATCGCGACATCGCCGTCCTGCACGACGCGGCCGGCGACGACCATGTCGAACACGGCCTCCTCGAGCTGCTCGACGGTGGGGAACGCCACCCACTGGCCCTTGATCAGGGCCACCCGGACGCCGCCGACCGGGCCGGCGAACGGCAGGCCGGAGATCTGGGTGGATGCCGATGCGGCGTTGATGGCCAGCACGTCGTAGAGATCCTTGGGATCCAGGCTCAGGATGGTCACCACGACCTGGATCTCATTGCGCAGACCGGCGACGAATGTCGGGCGTAACGGCCGGTCGATCAGCCGGCAGGTGAGGATCGCGTCGGTGGAGGGCCGGCCCTCACGCCGGAAGAACGAGCCGGGGATGCGGCCCGCGGCGTACATCCGCTCCTCGACGTCGATGGTCAGCGGGAAGAAGTCAAAGTGCTCTTTGGGGGATCTGCCGGCGGTGGTCGCCGACAGCAGCATGGTTTCGTCGTCGAGGTAGGCGACCACGGCACCGGCGGCCTGCTGGGCCAGCCGGCCGGTCTCGAACCGGATGGTGCGGGTGCCGAAGCTCCCGTTGTCGATGGTGGCGGTTGCCTCGAAGACGCCTTCGTCGATTTCAGCGACAGACATATAGGTCCGTACAGCCTTTCATTCACTGGTTGTTTAGCGACGCCGCAGTGAACTGGCTGACGACTGGCTACGGTCGTCGATCGAAGCTGCCGGGTGGAAGTCCTCCCGGCAGCCACTACCGAAGACCGCCCGGTCGGGCCAAGCCTCGCTGGGAGACGCAGGTCGCCGGCCGCGGCGCGGCCTGCAACGGAATAATGGTACACCGGGGCCGATCGGCCCCGGCCGCACTCAGCGGCGCAGGCCGAGTCGCTCGATCAGCGAGCGATAGCGCTCGACGTCGACCTGGGCGACGTACTTGAGCAGCCGACGGCGACGCCCCACCAGGAGCAGCAGTCCGCGCCGCGAGTGGTGGTCGTGCTTATGGGTCTTCAGGTGCTCGGTGAGGTCGGAGATGCGCTTGGTCAGCATCGCCACCTGGGCCTCCGGCGAGCCGGTGTCGGTCTCGTGCAGGCCGTAGGAGCCCAGGATCTCTTTTTTCTGCTCGGCGGTCAGCGCCATGGAACTACTCCATCTGTTTCAGTGCCGCGAGAGAAAGACCGGCGCGGCCGCCGCGGACTGCAGCCTGCGCCGCCGGGAAGTCTAGCAACGCGGGCCCGGCGACCCGAAATCGCGACGGGCGTGCCGACGATGCGACGGGTCACACCGATTGCTGCGGGTGGCCTGCACGCGAAGCTCTTGCAGGACTGGCGCCGACATGGCGCCGCCCGCCCATCAGGCCTGGGCGGTCAGAATCGTCCGAGCCTTATCGGTGTCACGACCCATAGCCTCGATGAGCGCGTCCACGGAGTCGAACTTGCGCTGGCCGCGCAGTCGGGCCACGAAATCCACCGCGACGTGCTGTCCGTAAAGGTCGGCCTCGGTGTCGAGGACGAAGGCCTCGACGGTGCGGGTGCGCCCCGAGAAGGTGGGGTTGGTGCCCACCGACACGGCCGACAGATACCGCTTCCCAGGAACCACGGTTCCGGTCCCCGGTCCGTGCCCGAGCACGGTGAACCACGCCGCGTAGACCCCGTCGGCCGGGATCGCGGCGTACATCGGCGGGGCGACGTTGGCGGTCGGGTAACCCAGTCCGCGCCCCCGGCCGTCGCCGCGCACGACCACGCCCTCGACCCGGTGCGGACGCCCGAGGGCCTCGGCGGCGGCGACCACGTCACCGGCGTCCACACAGGACCGGATGTAGGTCGAGGAGTAGGTGACGGTCTGGCTCTGGTGCTGTTCGGCCACCAGCGACACCGACTCCACCGCGAATCCGAAACGCTCCCCCGCCTTGCGCAGCGCGCCGAGGTTGCCGGCGGCCTTTTTGCCGAAGGTGAAGTTCTCCCCCACCACCACGTCGACCACATGAAGGCGCTCCACGAGCAGTTCGTGGATGTAGCGCTCCGGGGTCAGTTTCATGAAGTCGGCGGTGAACGGCATCACCAGGAACACGTCGATGCCGAGTTCCTCGGCCAGTTCGGCGCGACGGGTCAAGGTGGTGAGCTGGGCGGGGTGGCTGCCCGGGAAGACGACCTCCATCGGGTGCGGGTCGAAGGTCATCAACACCGTCGGCACCCCACGGGCCCGACCGGACTTGACCGCCCGGCCGATCAGTTCGGCGTGGCCGCGGTGCACACCGTCGAAGACGCCGATGGTCAGCACACAGCGGCCCCAGTCCGAAGGGATGTCCTCCTGCCCGCGCCAGCGCTCCACGCCCGTCAGCCTACGACCCGCCGCGGCACCGGGAGTCAGGCCGTCCGCGGCAGTTCGCCGTCACCGCCGGCGCCGTCGTCATCGTCGCCGAGGAGCCGTTCGGGGTGGTGGACGTCGTTGACTCGCGGCGGCCCGGTGCCATCCGTCCAGGCGATGCGGCCCTCCCCTGTGACGGTGGTGCCGTAAACGCCGTCGGTGACGGCACCATGGTCGGGTCCGCATCCGAAGAAGAGGTTGTCCGCGTCGGTCGCACCTCCGTTACTCCACTCGACCGCATGGTGGATCTCGCAGTCGTAGCCACCCGCGAAACAGCC
>JAHZJY010000310.1 GCA_022600695.1 Actinomycetes bacterium
ATCAGCTGCGCACCTCGAACCCGAGAGTCTGGGCGGCGGGCGACCTCACCGGTCACCCGCAGTTCACCCACACTGCCGGGATGCACGGCAGCATCGCCGCGACCAACGCGACCCTGGGGCTGCGCCGCACCATCGACACAGCCGGTGAACCCCGGGTTACCTTCACCGACCCCGAGATCGCCGGGGTGGGAATCGACACCCAGACCGCGAGGCGGACAACGGGCCTGCGGATCCAGGCACTCTCGCACCGCCATGTCGATCGCGCGGTGGCCGAGTCCGATACCGGTGGTCTGACTCAGCTCGTCCTGGACCGCAAGCGACGTATCGTCGGGGCGAGCATCGTCGGCCCGCGTGCGGGCGAGACGATCGGGGAAATGGTTCTGGCGGTCAAATTCGGGATGCGAACCCGCGACCTGGCCGGCGCGACGCACCCGTACCCGACCTACAACGACGGCCCCTGGAACGCGGCGATCGGCGACGTTCGTGCGCAGCTGGCCGGCCCGGTGATCTCCCGGATCGTCGCGACCCTGGCCCGCGCGCGCCAGAGGTGGTTGCGGTCTCGAACCGGATGAGAGTGCAGACCGGGACGCTGTGACGCCGACACCCTCTCTCCACAGTGACGGCGGTGCCCCGGTCAGGCCGCCCTGGCTCGCAGCCCGTCGGCGTTGGCAACCCCGATTCCGGCGTAGCGGATGGTGATGAGCCCGTCACGCTCGAAATCCTTGAGAATCTTGTTGAGGGAGGGGCGCTGCACGCCCAGCATCGCGGCAAGGGTGCCCTGGGCGAGGTGTATCGAGCCGTCGACAGACTCGTCGAGTAGCAGTTGGGCGACCTGGGCCGGAAGTGCGCGACCCAGCATGGTGATCAGACGGGATTGGCCGGCGCTGACGCGTTGAGCGACTGAGGACAGCCACCGTCGTGCGATCGTGGGATGGCTGGCCAACAGGTTCTCGAATGCGGACTGGTCGAGGTAGAGGCAGGTGCACTCGCTGATCGCCCGCGCCGTGTAGGCCAGCGGCATCGCCAGCAGGAGCGGAATGTCGCCGTCGACGTCGCCGGGCCGGAGCACGTCGACCACCGCGCGGCGTCGCCCCGACCCGACTGCGAGTTCAACCTGCCCGTGGCGCACGATCCACACCCCGGTCGAGGGCTCGCCGGCCGCGAAAAGCACGGCACCGGGGCTGAATTGCCGCGCGGCGAGGGTACCGGCCAATGCCGCCACATCGTCGCGAAGTAGTGGTGCGGTGGCGCCCCGCCCAACGCATCGAGCAACCCAGGCTGCGTGCCGCACCTGAGTGTCCACCGCGCTGCCCCCACCCGCGAGAACGCGTATCGCCTGTCTGATCGGACCGTCCTGTTTCTCGGCCACCATGTCTCCTGATCGGCTCGTCGGTCCACGACTCGTGACACCAATCATGCCCCCGGGCGTCGATCCACCCGTAATTCAACGGATTAGGAGAGTGTCACTTCGCTGACTATCTGTGGCGAGCCGACGCGGGCCCTCTGTTTGACTTGTGCTGTCCAACCCCCCACGAGAGGTCATCATTGTGAGAATTGCGTATTCGTTGGCGTTGTTGGCCACCACCGTCGGATTGGTCGCGGGATGCGGCGGGAACGGCGGTGAATCGACCTCCGCGACCCCGAAAGCCGAGTCGACCGGTGTGTCGGCCCCGCCGCCCGCCGCACCGCCCGCCACGACGGTCCCCGAACAACTGAACTTCACGGCGAAGACGGTCAGCGGTGCCGATTTCTCGGGATCAACATTGGCCGGGAAACCGGCTGTGCTCTGGTTCTGGGCTCCGTGGTGTGCCACCTGTCAGCGGGAGGCGCCAGGTGTCGCCGAGGCGGCGCGCGCCAATTCCGCGGTGACCTTCGTCGGGGTTGCGGCGTTAGACCAGGTTCCCGCGATGCAGGAGTTCGTCGACACCTACGACATCGGCTTCTTCACCAATATCGCCGACGTCGACGGGGATGTCTGGCAGCGCTTCGGAGTGACAGCGCAGCCCGCCTTCGCGTTCGTTGGTGCGGATGGTGCCGTTGACGTTGTCCGCGGCACGCTCTCGGAGGGTGATCTCACTACCCGGGTTGAGAACCTGGCGAAGTCTTGATCGACACTCAAGCACTGGGTTTCGCCCTGGCGGCGGGACTGGTGGCAGCGCTGAATCCTTGCGGGTTTGCGCTGCTGCCGGGCTACCTCACTCTCGTCGTCGCCGGTGAGGGCGGGGCGCCGCCGGGTCGCGTCGCGGCGGTGAGTCGGGCCCTGGCGGCGACCGCCATGATGGCGGCGGGATTCCTGGTGGTGTTCGGTTCGTTCGCCCTCGTGCTGGCGCCGTTTGCCGCATCGATCCAGCGCTATATCCCGCTGCTGACCGTCGTTATCGGCGGCGGGCTGATCCTGCTGGGCGGCTGGATGGTGACGGGGCGGGAAGTGACACTGCTGCTTCCCAAATCGCGGCAGGGCGCACCTACGGCCCGCCTTCGTTCGATGTTCGGTTACGGAATCGGCTACGCGGTGGCCTCGTTGTCGTGCACGATCGGCCCCTTCCTCGCCGTCACCGGTACGACATTCCGGAGCGGGTCGATCCTGAACGGCATCCTCGCCTACCTGGCCTACGCATTGGGGATGGCTCTGCTGGTGGGGGTGCTGGCGACCGCGATCGCATTGGCGGCGGCGCCGGTGACGTCCTGGCTGCGCGGTGCGACCCAGCACCTCACCCGGGTCGGCGGCGCCCTGCTGATCGTCACGGGCGGCTATGTCACGTACTACGGCATCTACGAACTGCGCGTCAGCAGTGGAGGCGACACCGGCGATCCCGTCATCGAGGCGGCCGCTCGGATCCAGCAGGCGGTATCCGGGTGGGTCGGCACCCTGGGCGTGCTTCCCATCGTGCTGATCTTCCTGGGGATCGTCTGTGCCGCAACTTTATTGGGATGGCGACGGCGAGGCTCGCGCCGCAAGGCTGATGCCGGGCGAGTCCCCACCGGACTTAGTTGAGGGCCACCGCGAGGGCCTGCAGGACCGGTGCTCCCGAGGCGTCGAGAAGCGTCAGACGGTCTGCGGTCAGGCGGAATCCACGGACCCGTCCCAGCGCGCCGACGATCGCCTGTTCCTGCTGCATCGCCTCCGGTGGACCGGCCATCATTGTCGCGGCCACCTGGGAGAATGAGAGTGAATCGCCGTCGACGCTATAACCGCCCATCACCCGGTTCACCCCGCCAGAGCCGGTGAAACGACCGTCCTGTCCGTTCAGAACCAGCTGAGGTTGGCGTATCCCATCGCCGACCTCGACGGGCCGGCCGTCGACCTCGATCAGCTTCCAGTAGGTGTCGGTGAGCGGGGTATCGGATGTCGGCGTGGGCTCTGTTGCCGGGACCGGATCCACCACGAGTTCAATCGGTGACGGGTCGAGCACATCGACCTCATTGCGCTGTGTTGTCGTGAACAACAGACGTTCACCGAGGGTCAGCCGCGCCCGGGCGGCGTAGACGGACCCGGGTTGCACCGCAGACGTCGGGTAGACCAGCGAGAAGGCGATGGGCGCCGCCTGCACCTCAAGCTGGGTCTGCGCCAGTATCACCGCCGGCACGTCGGCCCGGGACACGTCCTCCAAGGTCACCGTCAGCAACGTCCCGGGCGGTAATGCGACGGGATCGCGAAGAGCGACAGAGCCGTTCACCGTCGCCCAATCAGCCGGGGACCCGTCTCCCTCGTCGGCACTGGCGGCGGCCACACCGAGCAGAAAAAAAGCCGCCATCAACAGATGAACAACGATGAATCGCACTGTGCGCCTCCCGACCACGGCTCCCTGTTCCATCAGTGTGCCCCCTTCGCGGCGCGGTGATGACGACCATGGCGCTGCGGGTGCGGCGTCCGGACTACTGCGCCAGCAACCGGTAGGCGATTCCCAAAGATTGGTATGTGCGTTCCGCCCGGACGTCCAGCGAGAGGAGTTCGTGGCCGAAGCGGTCCGCGGTCAGCCCGACGAGGGCGTCGTAGGTGCCGCCCCCCAGCACACCGGCGGCCGCGGCGGCTGCCGGCAATGATCCGTGGAGTTCGGCGTCCGGGGTGAGCACGCGTCCGCCCCACTGGCGGTGCAGATAGGCCGCCACCGTCGGCGCGTCGATCCGGAAGGGCTCGGGCATCCGCGTCAGCACCGAGTACGTTTCCGTCACCGCATGCGCCGGAACGACTGCGTCGGGTGTGACGGCGCGACGGGCCGCAGTGTGCGCCTCATGCCACGGGGCGAAGGCCGCGATGACGACGCTGGTGTCGAGCGCGGTCACCGACGGGCGGCCTCCACCGCGTCCCGGACCCGCTGCGCGGTGAGGACGGGCAGGTCGGTGTCGGCAACCGCCACCAGGGTGCCGTCGTGGTCGACAAGCCGCACCGGTGTGGTCGCCGGCGAGATCTCGAGGCGCCCGTCGACCTCGGTCAACACGATCCGGCTGCCGGGGCGCAGTCCGAGCCGTTCGCGGACTTCCTTGGGAACAACGACGCGGCCACCGGCGTCGATGGTTGCCAGCATGGTTTGACGATACCATCGGCGGTTTCACCTGGCGGTTGGCTGCCCAGGGGCCGGTGCCCGGCCTGATACCGATGTGGCATCCATCACCTCCGCGTGACGTACAACCCGGTGGTGTGGCATAAAGGTGGGCTGAACGGCAACCGCCCCCTGACGGCGGTTCTGAGCACGTCCCCAACGCGCCGGTTGGACAAAGCCGATACCGTTTCGTAACCTTCTTGAGACCTAAGGCATATGGACAGGCAGCTCGGCGAAGAAGCCGTCGACGGCAGTCAAAGGATGCGACGTTTTGAAGTTCTTTCCTGTACGGGTGCCGAGGTCGATCGTCACCAAGCCGGTGGCCGGGGCGATCGTCGGGCTGATGGCCTTCGGGGCCGTCTGGGGTGGTACCGCCTCCGCTGAACCGGCTCACGACAGCGCGGCGAACATCAAAGAGCTGACCCGGCAGGCCGAAGAGCTGGCCGAGACCATCAACATCACCCAGGCGGACTTCGACAAGAAGTTACAACTGGTCAACGAGGCGGACCGGAAGAACGCCGCCGACTTGGCCGCGCTCGAAGCCGCCAGGGCACAACTCGTCGGCCACCAGGGTGCGGTGGACAGACTGGCCGCCGCGGTCTACATGGGTGGGCGCACCGACGGCCTCAACACCATCCTGACCGCCGCATCGCCGACGAACCTGATCGACAAGCTCACCATCCAGCGGGTGATGGGCACCGAGATGGCCGAGCAGATGCGGGGCTTCCGCCAGACCAATCAGGAAGCCCGGGTCATTCAAGCGGCATCGGCCGAATCCGCGGCCGCGGCCAAAGTGGCCCTCGATGAGGCCGTCGTGCTGCGCGCGGACCTGCAACGACAGCAGTCCGAACTGCAGGAGCAGATCACCCAGGCGGCGGTGAACTATGTGATGCTTCCCCCGGCCGAGCAGGCGGTGCTGGCCGGGCCCGACGGTATGCCGCCGGCGGTGATGGCCGCGGTGAGCCGGGTGGCGCCGATTCCCACGGTCGGCATGACCGGACTGGTCCCCAACGCACGGGGAATCGTGCAGTACATCATGGCCACCTACCCCGGTGTGCAGTCCATCGGCGGGGTGCGTGCCGATCCGCTTCCCGATCATCCGAGTGGTCGCGCCGTGGACATCATGATCGGCTCGAACATGGCTCTCGGGGACGCCATCCACGCCGATCTGCAAAGCCAGGCGGCCCGGTTCGGCATCTCGTACACGATGTGGCGCGTGTCAGCCCACTTCGACCACATTCACGTCACGGTTTTCTGAGTTAGCCGGCCGCTGCTGTCACGGTGGCGGCCGGGTCCCCAGGTAGATGGTCGCGGCGGACCGGCCACCGGTGATCGGGTTGTCGAACCAGACTGACCTGGCTTCGACATCGGTGAACACCGAGTCCAACAGTGCGGTGAACTCGTCGTCCGGGGGATCGTCGGACCACATGGCGAAAACGCCACCCGGGGTCAGCCGAGCGGCCGCCGATTGCAGGCCGCCGCGGGTGTAGAAGCCGGCGTGGGGTGCGTGCAGGACATGGCGGGGCGAGTGGTCGATATCGAGCAGGATCGCATCGTAGGTCCGGCCCGGTCGTTGCGGGTCGAAGCCCACGGCATCGGTGGCACCGGCGAAGAAATCCGCGCAGACGAGTGTGACTCGGTCATCGGCGGCCAGACCGGCGGTGTCCGGTATCAGGTTTCGCCGATTCCAGTCCAGAACCGCATCGGAGTACTCGATGACGGTCAGGGTGCGAATCCGACCGCAGCGCAATGCCTCCTGAGCTGTGTAACCAAGGCCGAGGCCGCCGATGACCACGTCCAGGTCCGTCCCCGGGGTGCGCGTCAGACCGAGGTGCGCCAACTCCCTCTCGGCGGCGGTGAACAGGCTCGACATGAGATGCTCGTCGCCGAGTTTGACCTCGTAGACGTCGGCGCCCACCGAGGGGACCAATCGGCGCCGCAGGCTGATCACGCCCATCGGCGTCTGCTTCCAGCCCAACTCCTCGAAACGCGCGCTCACCGTAGTGACAGTAGTGGCCGTCCGGGTCCGCCCGACCGCCTCCGCCGCTGCCCTCGGCATTGACATTCGCCGGGTCACCGGGCAGCGTCACCGCCGATGACGCCGCTGCGCCTGCCCGATCCGCCGCCCGCCGGCGCTGAACTGCACGACTGGGTGATGCGCTGGCTTGGCGAGCTGTGCGCGCCCGCGGCGCCCGATGCTCCGGCAACGATGACCGGACCGGCCACGCCCCACCGCGGCGGGCAGCGGGCCGCCGACGCGGCGCTGCAGGCCTATGACGTGCGGGGGTATGCGCGCCGGCGAAACAACGTCTGGCCGCCGGGCACCCGTGGTTCGTCGAGGCTGTCGCCGTATATCCGCCATGGCCTGCTGACCCTGCGCGAGGTGTGGGATCACGTCGGCGGTGGCCCGCCTGCCGATGTGACGAAGTTCCGCGACGAGCTGCGGTGGCAGGAATACGCGCGGCATCTCTACGCCCGCATGGGAACGGCGTCGCGTCGTTCGCTGCGATTCGGTGTCGGCGAACGCGCCGCCGACGGTGTGACGCCGGGGCCCGGTAATCCGTGGGCGTCGTCCGCGCTCTGTCTGCAATCATCGTGGGCCGAACTGGTGGCCAACGGCTGGCTGACCAATCAGACCCGGATGTGGCTCGCCTCGCACTGGAGTGTCCGGGCGGGGCTGGGCTGGCGCGACGGTGAGGACCTGATGTACCGCCATCTGCTGGATGGCTCGCGC
>JAHZJY010000311.1 GCA_022600695.1 Actinomycetes bacterium
GCACCGATCGGCAGTTCCACCAGGCGGGTTGCCGGATCAACCTCGGTCAGGACCGCGGCCAGCGCCCGGGCCGCCGTCGACTTGGCGGTGCCCTTCTCGCCCCGGATGAGCACCCCGCCGATCTCGGGTCGAACTGCGCACAGCACCAGAGCCAACCGCAGCCGATCGTGACCCACGATCGCGCTGAACGGGTAGGCCGACCCGATCATCGGCGCTCCCTGAGCATCGGGGTGTGCGCAATACCGTCCTCGTGGAACTCCTTGCCGTCCGTCACGAAACCGTGCCGCGCGTACATGTCGACCAGGTAGCTCTGGGCATTGAGGCGGCACGGATGTTCACCGACCTCCGCCAGTGCGGCCTGGATCAGGCGGGTGCTGTGACCGCGGCCGCGCTCACCGGACTTGGTACATACCCGGCCGATCCGAAACAGCGTGCGCCCCTCCGGGTTCTCCTCGATCAGCCGCAGTGCCGAGATCACCTCACCGGAGACCCCTTCGAGCCAGAGGTGCCGGACCTGAGACTGCAGGTCTTGGCCGTCGAGCTCCGGGTAGGGACACGACTGCTCCACGACAAAGACCTCCACCCGCAACTTCAGTAACTCGTAGAGGGTCGGGGTGTCGAGATCCTGGCCCCAACAGCGGTGCAGAGGAGCCGTCACACCACTCCCGTTCGGCTGTCCAGACCGAGCACCCGGGTGCCGTGATCCCAGATCTCTGCGAACAGTCGTGGCTCGTCCGAGAGCCTGGATCCCAGCGAGGGCACCATCTCTTTGAGCTTGGGCTCCCAGCCCGGGTAGCGGTCGCCGAAACAGCGCTGCATGACCTCCAACATCGCCGGCACGGCGGTGGAGGCTCCGGGTGAGGCGCCGAGCAGGCCGGCGATCGAACCGTCGGCCGCAGCCAACACGGTGGTACCGAACTCGAGCACCCCCAGCTTCTTGGCATCGCGGCGAATCACCTGCACCCGCTGGCCGGCGATATCGAGTTCCCAATCTTTGGCCTGCGCGGTCGGCGCGAACTTCCGCAGCGTGTCGACCCGGGCGGCCGGTGACTGCAGCAACTCCCCGATCAGGTATTTCAGCAGCGGTAATTCGGTGAGGCCGACGCCGATCATCGAGGCGAGATTGTTCGGCTTCACCGACAGCGGCAGGTCACTGAAGCTGCCGGCCTTGAGGAACTTCGGTGACCATCCGGCGAACGGACCGAACAGCAGCCAGTCCTTACCGTTGATGACCCGGGTGTCCAGGTGCGGCATGGACATCGGCGGGGCCCCCATCGGGGGCAGGCCGTAGACCTTGGCGTGATGCGCCCGAGCCAGGTCTGCGTTGTCGGTGCGCAGCCATTCGCCGCTGACCGGGAAACCGCCGAAGCCCTTGACTTCCTTGATGCCCGATTTCTGCAGCAGTGGCAGCGCACCGCCGCCGGCACCGATGAACACGAATTTACTTCTCAGCGTTGACTTCTCGCCGGTACGGCGGTTGACGATCTTGACCGTCCAGGTGCCGTCGGACTCCTGATGCAGATCGCGGACCTCATGGCCGAACATGGTGTCCATGCCTTGCTCGACGCCGAATGCGAGCAACTGCCGCGACAACGACCCGAAATCGACGTCCGTCCCGGCCTCGGTCCAGTTCAGCCCGACCGGATCGGCGAAGTCCCGCCCCTCGGCCATCAGCGGCAGCCGCCGGGCGAATTCGTCGTCGTCGTTGATGAACTCCATGGACGCGAACAGCGGGTTGCGCACCAGGGTCTCGTAGCGCCGGCGGAGGTAGTCGACGTTCTCGGCGCCCTGCACGAAGCTGACGTGCGGGATGGGGTTGAGGAAGCTGCGAACGTCGCGCACGATGTCGTTCTCGTGGGCGTAGGCCCAGAACTGACGGGTGACCTGGAACTGCTCGTTGACATTGATCGCCTTGGCGATGTCGATGGTGCCGTCGGGGTTCTGCGGGGTGTAGTTCAGTTCGCACAGCGCCGAGTGGCCGGTTCCGGCGTTGTTCCACGGGTCACTGCTCTCCGCGGCGGCGGCATCGAGCCGTTCCACCAGGGTGATGGACCAATCCGGTTCGACCAGACGCAGCAACGCACCCAGCGTCGCGCTCATGATTCCTGCTCCGACCAGTACGACGTCGGTCTGCTCCGTCACAGTGTTATCAGACACCGGTGTTGTCCTTCCTCGGTCCGCCCGGCGAGGCGCCGGTCGCGTCGTTACCGCTAGGTTATCCCGGCCACCGGATCCGCGGCCGGGGAGTCGCCGGGCCCCGCACCGCGGCCCGGCGGGGTTAGGCTTGGCCCGTGTCGGTCGCACAGACCCCTGGCTGGACGAACTGGTCCCCCGATGTGCTCCCCGGCTACCAGCAGACCACTTCGGCGCTGGGCGCGGATCCGGACGGCGAGGGCGAACTGTTCGCCACCCTGGTCCGGCCGGCCGACACCGGGCCGTCGGCGGCGGCGGTGCTGGCGGTGCACGGTTTCACCGACTACTTCTTCCATACCGAGTTGGCGGAGTTCTTCGCTGCGCGCGGCTACCGACTCTACGGCCTGGACCTGCACAAGTGCGGCCGATCGTGGCGGGAAGGCCAGACACCACACTTCACCACCGACCTGTCGCGCTACGACCGCGAGGTGGAGTGTGCGCTGGGGATCATCGCAGCGGAGAACCCGGGCTGCCGAACGCTGATCTACGGCCACTCGACCGGCGGGCTGATCGTCTCGCTCTGGCTGGACCGGATGCGCCGCGACGGCCGGACCACCGCGCTCGGGTTGGCCGGGCTGGTACTCA
>JAHZJY010000312.1 GCA_022600695.1 Actinomycetes bacterium
CCATGGCGGACGGGACTCTGACCTGGTGCACGGGTCCGGTGACCCTGGCGGAACACACCATCCCCACCATCACCAGGTTCGCCGAGGAATTCGGCCGCCCCGCCCCCCGCGTCATCGCGGCACTGCCGGTGTGTGTCACCGCTGACACCGGGTCCGCGGTCGCTCGTGCCGCCGAGGTCTTCGCGGCCTACGGGGCTCTGCCCAGCTACCGCGCCATGCTGGATCGCGAAGGTGTCGCGGGCCCGGCCGATATCGCCATCATCGGCACCGCCGCGCAGGTTCAGGAGCGGATCGGCGCGCTGGCCGGGATCGGTGTCACCGAGTTCGCCGCGGTGGAGTTCGGGGCGACACCCGACGAGGTGGTCAACACCCGCGAGGCGCTCAAGGGCCTGTTGGGACAGCCCGCCGGCTCGTGATGTCAACCCGGCCGGTGTCCGTCGAGACAGATCGGCGTGGAGCCCACTGAGCCGTTTCGGGCACCGGTCCGGTTAACCGGACGGCTCCGTGCTGTCGCGACACGGTCACAGATACCCACCCAATGCGATCTCAGAAGTCACAGGAACCCGATGCGCCCCTAGTGTCACACCGGACAGCTTTCTGCCGTCGGCCGTGAACTTCCGGAAGGTGCCCCGTGCCCCCAAGCCGTCCCGTGCCAACAATCCCGGGCAGCCCCGCATCGTGGTTGGTGTGGGCGCTCGTTCCCGTCCTGTGCGCGGGGATCACCGCGCCACCGGCCGCAGCGGAGGGGTGCGAAGGTGCCGCCGCCGCCGCACAGCCGCTTCCCAACCAGGCCTTCCAGATTCCCAGCCCGTCCAAGATCGCGCCGTTCAACCGACCGGTGGGCCACCGGCCCGGCGGTACGAACGACGAAGCGCCACTTCCGAACCTCGGCCAGCTACTCGCCCAGGCCCTCACGCCGAAGTCTGCTCAGGTCCAAAAGCAGGCAGCGGTGGCGCCGGTTCCCACACCCGGTAACGACGCCGCGCGGAACCCCGTCGCGGTTCAGCCGGCCCCGGTGGCGTCCGCCGCACCTCCGTCGACCGCGCCGCCGGGCACCTCGCTGGTCGGCTGGGTGACCGGGCCCGACAGCCCGAACCGGACGATCCCGCGGTTCGCCATCACCGGCACCGACCTCGGGATCATGTGGGACAACGGCGATCCGGCCAATAATCAGGTGTTGATGGCCTTCGGCGACACCAAGGGCTTCTGCCAGATTCCCGGCGAGCAGTGGCGGTACAACGCTCTGCTGCGCACCTCCGACCGGTCCCTGACCAAGACTGTCGCGGTGGCTGACGCTGTCATGGGCAACCGCTACTCCGGCTCACCGGTGTGGCGACAGGGCATCTCCAAACAAATCGTCAACAGCATCAACGCGGTGCCCGAGGAGACCGGCATCATTCCCACCGCCGGGGTGGGATTCGGCGGCAAACAGTTCATGAACTTCATGTCCATCAAGTCCTGGGACGGCGACGGGGCGTGGACGACCAACTTCTCAGCCATCGCGGTCTCGCCCGATAACGGGGAGAGTTGGGGTGTGTATCCGGGGACGATCCGGAAACCGGCAGCGGGTAACCAGAATTTTCAGATGGGCGCATTTCTCAAGCCTGGACCCGGTGATCCTTACCTGTATTCGTTCGGAACCCCCAGCGGGCGAAACGGTTCGGCGTATGTCGCACGGGTGGCCCCTGCGCTGCTGCCCGATCTGACCAGATACGAATATTTCAACGCGGACACCGGCGGCTGGGTGCCGGGTAACCCGGCCGCCGCCACCCCGGTGATCCCCGGGCCGGTGGGGGAGATGTCGGCCCAGTACAACACCTATCTCAAGCAGTACCTGGTGCTGTACGGCAACCGGTCCGATGACGTGGTGATGCGGACGGCACCGGCTCCGGAGGGGCCGTGGGGCCCGGAGCAGGTGCTGGTGTCATCGCTGCAGATCCCCGGCGGGATCTACGCGCCGTACCTGCATCCGTGGTCGACGGGCCGGGAGCTGTATTACAACCTGTCGCTGTGGTCGGCCTACAACGTGATGCTCATGCACACGGTGCTGCCCTGAAACCGTGGGGTCGGCGAGGTCGGTTCCCTGACGGTCCTCGGACTACCATCGGGGCGGTCGCGGACCATCCGTCCGGGTCTCCCACGAACAGGAGTGCCGATGAAGCTTGAGAACCACACTGCGTTGATCACCGGTTCCAGCGGCGGGATCGGTGAGGAGTTTGCCGTCCGGTTCGCCAAGCGGGGGGTCAACCTAGTCCTGGTCGCGCGGCGGGAGGACAAACTCGCCCAATTGCGGACCAGACTGCTGGAACTGCGGCCGGAACTGACCATTGACGTGATCGCCGCCGATCTGGCCGTGCCGGGTTCGGCAGCCGAACTGGCTGCCGCTGTCGAGGGCCTCGGGCGTCGGGTCGACATCTTGATCAACAACGCCGGGGTGGGCCTGCACGGCGACTTCGTCGCCCAGGACGGTGACGCCAACGCGGCACAGATCCACTTGAACTGCGTGACGCTGGTCGAACTCACCGCGGCGTTCCTGCCCGCGATGACCAAGGCGAGGGATGGTCTGGTCATCAATATCGCGTCGACGGCGGCCTTTCAGCCCACCCCCGGTATGGCCGTGTACGGCGCCACCAAGGCGTTCGTGCTGTCCTTCACCGAGGCGCTGTGGCAGGAGACCAAGTCCACCGGGGTGCGGGTGTTCGCGCTCTGCCCGGGAGCCACCGAGACGGAGTTCTTCTCCCGTACCGGCCAGGAGTTCCTGACCAGCGGCCGACAAACATCCGAACAGGTCGTCGACACCGCCATGGCGGCCATCGACAAGTCATCGCCCACGGTGATCTCCGGGCTGAGGAATGCGGTGCTGGCCAACGGCTATCGGATCGCACCGCGACGGGTGCTGCTCCAGGTAGCCGAACGCATCATGAAGGCCGAATAGCAGCCCCGCCGGCGCGGCGCTGTGGCTGTGGGCTCCGCTGAATCAGCGTGCCGCCCGCGTAGCCCTGCCATCGCGGGCCCCGGAGTCCCCGGCTCGAGAAGCCTTGTGGGCCCGAGGTTCCGGATTCGGGCCGGCATTCGCTGCGGGCGGCGTCGTGATGGTCTCGGTGACCGCTGCCGCCGAGGCCGCGGGAACCGACCGTGGCATGCGGGCGGTGCCGCGGGGGGCCTGGCGCGCGGGTTGAGCGAGCGCCTCGGGTTCGACCACGGTGACCGTGACGGGCTGCTCTTCGGCGGCGGCCGCCACGGCGGCCGCCGGCTCGGACGAGGCCGCCTCGACAGCCGCGGTGCCGGTCTGCTCCGACTGGGGTGGGCCGGCCTCCGGCTCGGACACGCCGCTCTCGGTTCGGGCGCCGGCTTCGGCCGATGCCGGTTGCGCCGTGCGGCCGGCAGTTATCGTCGTAGCCTCTGCCGCGGCAGGCCCGATCGGAGGCAGCGGCGGGAAGAAACTGAGGATCCAGGCAATCTCCCCCTGAACGAGGTTGGTGACGCCGGTCTGGATGCCTGCGCTCAGCGTAGGCAGGATCAGGTCGAACTCGCCGTCGAGGAGGAACGCGAAGCTGTACACCACCGACTCGGCGAACGGCTGCCAGCCGCTGTAGATGATGTCGGCCTGGGGGGCCAGCAGGCCGATCGGCCAGGGCAGCCACTCGGTGGCCCAGGCGAACAGTTCGACGCCGTATTCCACCCAGGGTTGGATCACGCCGTAGGCGTTGATGATCCAGTCCCCGGG
>JAHZJY010000313.1 GCA_022600695.1 Actinomycetes bacterium
CGGTGGTGCGGTGCTCGGGCTCCGCGACCGTCTGGCCCACCTCGATCTGGAAACCGGTTCGCTGGAAACGTTTCTCCAGCCGGAGCCGGACCGCCCGGCGAACCGGCTCAACGAGGCGGGGGTCGACCCGGCCGGCCGGCTCTGGTTCAGCACCATGCAGAACAACGTCACCGCCAGCGGTGGCGCCCGCCCCATGACGGCCGCCACCGGGGCGCTGTACCGACTGGACCATGACGGCGACTGCCGACGGATGCTCGACGGTATCGGGGTGCCGAACACGCTGGCCTGGTCGCCGGACGCGACCACGATGTACTTCGGCGACACCATGACCAACCTGATCCGCCGCTACCGCCTGGACCCCGCCGGCGACATCATCTCCGCTACCGACCTGCACGATGACATCTCGGAGGGCGGTTGCGACGGCTCCGCACTGGATGCCGAGGGCTACCTGTGGAACGCGCGATTCGGCGCGGGCTGTCTGATCCGCTTCGCCCCGGACGGCACGGTGGACACCCGCGTCGACCTGCCGGTGACCAACCCCACTTCGTGCTGTTTCGGCGGGGCGGATCTGAGCACCCTCTACGTGACTTCGGCGCGCTTCGGGCTCACCGACGCCGAGGTCGCGGCCAACCCGCACGAGGGCGCCCTGCTCGCCCTCGATATCGGAGTTTGCGGCCGCCCCGCAAACCGGTTCGCCGGGTGACGCCCCGGTGTTAGCGTCGAGCCATCGCTGCTGAGGAGGGGAAGTTCGATGACTACCGCCGCGGATCGGGAGAAACGACTGGCCCTGGTGTCGCGATTGAAGGCGACCTATCCGGAGATCCCGGAATGGCCCACTCCGGACATCATCACTTCGGACCACTACTGGGCCTATCTGAAGAACAATCACGACCAGGGGGCCCAGCTCAATCCGCCCGAACCGTTCCTCGAGAAAGAGGAGGAACAGTGGGAGTTGATGACCTATGCGCTCTGCGAGGTCCTTGGCTGGGGCGGTATCTGGGTCTCCGAGGAGCGCCGCCGGATCTGCAACGTCGACGTTGGGCTACCCATCTACCTCGGCCTGCCCTACTACAGCCGATGGCTGTGGTCAGTCGGCAAGATGCTCCTGGAGAAGAATCACATCACCTGGACCGAACTCACCGACCGACTGGCGGAAGTGCAGGACCGCTATGCCGGCGGTCTGAATGGACGGCGCCCGGCGGCCCAACCCAAGTTCGAAGGTGACGGATCGGCGGTCCACCGCAACCGCAACCACATCGACGCGGTCGGCAAGGGTGACCCGGTGATGTATGCCGGGCAGGCCGGTCCGGCGCAGTTCGCCGTCGGCGACCGGGTGAGGGTGCGGGACCTTCCCGCAATGTTCTACACCCGTACCCCTGAGTACGTGCGCGGCGCGAACGGGGTGATCGCCGAGGTCAGCTATGAGAGTCCCGCGCCGGAAGATGAGACCTGGGGCCGTGAGGACAGCACACCGGAATGGTTTTATATCGTCCGGTTCGCGCATTCCGACCTGTGGGACGGCTATGCCGGCCACCACAACGACGCCCTGCAGACCGAGATCCCCGAGCGCTGGCTGCAGGCCGCCCGCTGATTCGATCCCGCTCCCCCATGCCCCGCTCTCCGGTGCCCGAAAGGATGTCGTCCACCCATGCCTGATCACGACCACGACCACGACCGCACCGTCAAACCGATGGTCGACGAGATCACCGACTTCGAGGTCCTTGAGATCGCCCTGCGCGAACTGTGCATCGAGAAGGGTCTGTTCACCGCCGAACAACATCGCATCATGACCGAGTACGGCGAGCAGATCGGCCCGACACCGGCGGCCCGCCTGGTCGCACGGGCATGGTTGGACCCAGAGTTCAAAGCCCTGGCGCTTCGCGACCCGATGGCCGCCAGCAAGGAGGTTGGCGTCGACTGGCTCGACCCCACCGGCTTCGGCACGCCCAGCGACTTTTACGCGTTCAAGATCCTCGAGGACACACCCACCGTGCACCACGTGATCGTCTGTGCGCTGTGCTCGTGTTATCCGAGGCCAATCCTCGGCAACTCCCCGGAGTGGTACCGGACGCCCAACTACCGCCGCCGTATCGTCCGATGGCCACGACCCGTCCTCGCCGAGTTCGGCCTGGAGTTGCCCGAGGGCGTCGAGGTCCGCGTGCAGGACTCCAACCAGAAACATCGGTTCATGGTGATGCCGATGCGCCCGGCCGGCACCGAGACCTGGACCGAGGACCAACTGGCCGAAATCATCACCCGCGACAGCCTGATCGGGGTCACGCTGCCCAGACCCGGCGTCACCACCAACATCGCCACCAAAACCGTCCCGGCTGTCCGCCCGATCACCGAGTGACCGACATGGATGACACCGGGAACGACACCGTCGCCGATGACGAGCAGTTCGCCCTTCTCCAGGAGATCGCCGAGCGTAACCAGACCTGGTCGGTCATGGCGACCAAGTACGGCGTCGACAACCCCCTGCCACCGTGGAAGACCAGCCTCGACGGGTTCTGTGACGCACTCGACCGATCCTGCGCCGCCGCCGAGCAGCTCAATTTCACGTTCACCGACCGTCGCGATGAGGAAGATGAACTCTCCGCGACCCGCTACGCCAACGTGCCCTTCCCGGAGAGCCAGTTGATATCGCTGGCGCATTCGCTGCTGGCCCGCGGGGTCATCGACGAAACCGAACTCCGCCGGCGCCTCGACCACGTCCGGGCCCGGTTGGAATCCTGAACCGGGCGGACACCGCCCGCCCCTACGCCGAATATCATGGGGCCGGCTGTAGCGTGACCGCCGTGAAACTCTCCCGCGTACCCTCCCCCGTCGTTTTCGTGGCGTGCGCCGCATCACTGGCCATGACACTCGCCGGATGCGGCTCGACCACGGAATCGTCATCGCCGAGCAGCCCCACCGTCGCTTCCTCGATCACCGAATCCGCCGGCCCGGCCAGTGACTGCCCGCAGACTCCGCCGCCCGCCGATACCGAACCCGAGTGGACCCTGCCGGGGGCCACCGGCAGCGTCGCGGTGACCGGGTCGACCGATACGGCGGCACCGCTGGTCACCGTGGACACCCCGTTCAGCGTGACGCAGACCGAGGTGCAGACGCTGACCGCCGGTGACGGCCCCGTCGTCTCCCCCACCGCGACGGTGTCGGTCTGCTACATGGGTGTCAATGGACGCGACGGAAATGTCTTCGACAGCAGCTACCAACGCGGCGAGCCCGTCGACTTCCCCCTCGACGGTGTCGTGCCGGGCTTCCAGAAGGCCATCACCGGACAGAAGGTCGGCTCCACCGTCGCGGTCGCGATGGTCTCGGCAGACGGCTACCCACAGGGACAGCCCCGGGCCGGAATCGAACCGGGCGACTCGCTGATCTTCGCCATCAAGATCCTCGACGCCTCATAGATCGCGGCTGGGGCCGGTCGCATCTGGGGCCGGTTGCCGCATGCGGCAATGGCCGCGCTGCCGACCCGGCGCAGGACTACCGGCGCGCAGACCGGATCGGCGCGAAATTCCCGTGGAACCCCTGCGGGATGTGATGGGTCAGTTGGGCCGTGGCAACCGGTCCGCGCTGCAGACCCTGTGCTTCGAGGATGACCAGGCGGGAGGTGTGGTGTGCGGCCTGGTACTCGACGGACAGCAGCCAGCCGTCGTCCTCGTCGGTCGCACCGGGTCTGGGCGCGAACACCGGCTCGCAGAAGCTGTTCCCGGGCGTCTCGGCCACGTAGCCGGTCTGGGAATTGTCGGCAAGATCGAGCTTGGTGATCCCGTCGTAGAGGGTCCCGAGGTTATGCCGGGTGTTGAAGTAGGCGTAGCGGTGCGGTCTGCCCTCCCGGTCGGGATGGTGTCGCGGGAACTCGCAATTGTGCTCGCTGAGGCGCTCGCGCAACACCCGGCCCCCGGTGGTGACGCGGAATCGGGTGAACTCCGAGGACACCTGATCCATCGGGCTCGTCCGAAACCGCGCGATGCAGTCCAGCAGTTCGTCGCCACCGTAGGTGATCACGTCGAGGACGAGGTCGCCCCTGTCGTCATAGGCGTTGCTGAGGTGGAATTGCAGCACCGCATCGTGCTCGACCCGGCGGATGTCGCCGCCGTCGCGCGGGATCAGGATGAACGAACTGCCCCGGTCGGGACGGTACTTCATTCCGTCGCCAAAGGACTTCAACCCCAGCGCTATCGGAACTCCGTCCGGGATGATCGGTGAGATCAGGAACACCAGATAGCGCTCGGTGATGGCGAAGTCGTGCACCATCGCCACGTAGGGCAGGGATACCGACCGGTAATGCTTGAGCTTGCCCCGTCGGTCGGTCCGGTACACCCGCAGGTGTGGCCCCGGAATGAACTCCACCCCGAAGTTGAACATGGCGCCGCTGCTCGGGCAGAAACACGGGTGCGCGGAATAGGTTCCGATCCAGCGCAACTCGCCGCGAAATCGGCGAACTCCGAGAGTCTCCAGCGTGTCCGGATCAAGCTCGTGGGGCGGGCCGCCCTCCCACAGCGCGTAGAGATGGCCGGCGTGTTCAACAACATTGGTGTTGGCCAGATTCGGCGGCAACCGGCCGATGTTGGCCAGCCATCCCCCAGTCGCGTCGGTACCCATGTGCCGGGTTCCACCTTTGCCCCCGAAGTGCTGGGTCCGCACGTATCTGTTGCGGTAGTGAACATTCCCGCGGTCGATGGCGAAGGCGGAGACCATGCCGTCTCCGTCGAACAGGTGGTGCAGTGGCCTGCCGGTGTGGTCCTCCCATCGGCCCGGCCCGTTGCGATACAGGGTTCCGGCCAACTCCTCGGGGACAGCACCTTCGACGGCGTCGACGGCATAGTCATGTTCGGTGCGCAGAGCTTCGCTGGCACCGAGGCTGCGCACGTCAGTGGCGGCCATCGACGTCAGTCGGTCGTCTGCCGAGGCCCGCTCGTCGGCATCCAGCGAATCCAGATAACCGCGCAACCCGGGGAGGTGACCCAAGTCCGGAAGTTCCACGGTGGGCGACCAACGAGCCACGGGACCTCCTGGGGGTGCTGGCAGTCACTTCGACAGTAGCCCGATTCCCGGCCTGCCCGCGCGGAACCTCCAACCGTGTTCGGTTCGGCCGCTATGCCGGCCGGGTGCCGACCTCCAGGGCGGCCAGCTCTGAGGTTCCCTCGAAGATCAATCTGCCCGATTCCCGGACCGTGCACCGCAACCGCGCGCCGAGATGTTCGAAGTCGGTGTCGATATTTCTCCGCTCGCCCGGCAGCGGCACCGGCAGCACGTGCGGAGGCAGATGGCGGCCGTCGCCTTCCAACTCGACCTCGTACCGCGGCGAGCGCCCACGGATGACCCACTGGTTGTCGCCGACGCGGGAGCGCACCAGCACGGGCGGGGTCAAC
>JAHZJY010000038.1 GCA_022600695.1 Actinomycetes bacterium
CCGCCGGGAGTGGCGTCATCAAACGCGGCTTCGACCGCCCCGCAATCGGAATGGCCCAGTACGAGAATGATTTTGGAGCCCAGGACGGCTTGGCCGAACTCGAGGCTGCCCAGGTTGGTCGGCGAGTCGGCGATATTGCCGGCCTCCCGGACCACGAAGATGTTGCCGACGAACTGGTCGAAGATGATCTCGGGGGCAAGCCTGCTGTCGGCGCAGCCGAGAACGGTGGCGAACGGCTCCTGGTTCTGTCCGATACCGCCACTCCAGATCGCGTCGATCTCGGCAACATCGCGGATGGCCGGTGTCCGTGCCGCGAACCGGGCATTGCCCTCCATCAGGACTTCGAGCGCCTCTTGAGGAGTCTCGGGTCGAGGCTGGGGCACGGCTGTCGCCGTCTCGGTCCCCGTCTGGGTCTGGGTGGTTTCTGCGCCACCGCAGGCTGCAGCAGTCAGTGCGAGTACCGGAAGGGCGGCCAGCACGTGGCGGCGGGACCGATTGACGTCACCGGGCGGGGACGAGGCGGAGGAGGGCGAGGAGGAGTTGTCCATCGCGGCAATGCTTACACACCGGGGCGGCTGATGAAGCCTTTGACCAACGTCCAGCCGACCAGGGTGCCCAACGCGATAGAGATGATTGCCGCCCCCGCGACACTCAGAGTCGCCTGGTCTGCGTAGTCCCCGGCAGCGCCACGACTGACCGACATGAACGTCAACTGGCCGGGAACCAAGGACCAGAATGCCGCCAGCGAGAGCACCGTGGCCGGCGGTGCGTTCTTGACCCGGGAGGCCACGATGGCGAACGGTATGGCGACCATCGCACCGACGAAACCGGAGTGCGCGGCGTTGAGGATCAGGCCGGCCAAGGCTTGGGCTCCCATGGCGACCGCGATGGTCAGCAGCAGCCAGATCAGCGATCCGCGGGGAGCCGACAGGTAGAAGTAGAGACCGATCGAGATCACCAGGATCGACATGTAGAAGGACCACGCACCCAACGACGGAGACTCGGGCTGGGGCGGCACCTGTCCGGCGATCTGCACTCCCAACACGACCCCGTAGACCATCAGACCCAGTTGGGCCACGCCGTAGACCACCCGGCTGGCGCCGGAGATGATCTTGTTCCCGGCCAGTTCGATGGAACCGACCACCAGTGCCATGCCGGGAAGTGTCGCGATCAGTGCGGGGCTGATCACCGGCAGCAATCCGTTGTCGGCGGCGTCGGCGACGAACCAGGTCGCCAAGAGTGTGACGACCATCGCGGACAGGGTCGGCAGAATCGGCGCCCAACCGGGTAACGGACGACTGATCTGCATGATGGTCCCCACCACCAGACCCAGGAACAGGTGTGCCAGCAAGGCCTTCCAGGACGGTTGGAGCACCATCCCGAATCCGACGGCGGTCAGGGCGTAGCCGAGTGTCGTGGTGACCGCACCGAACCGCGGGGGTTGCCGACGGGCGGAATGGACCGCCGCGACCGCCTCGGTGGGGTCGATCGCACCGGCTTGGGCGAGGTCGGCGATCCGGTCGACGGTGGCCGCTGTATCGAACTGGCCCGAGGGCTGGACCGAGCCTTCCAGCCGTAGCCGGAACGTTCTGCCGCCGATCTGGATCAGCAGCATGGTGGGGAAGGCCGCGACCTCCAGCGGTTCGCTGGTGTACATCGCGGCGATGTCCACCAGCCGCGTCTCGACGACTTGGATCGGCTGGGCAACCTCGATGAGGCCGGCGCCGATCTCGCGCAGCATCGCCGTGATGTCGTCGAGGTCGTAATGATCCGGCGCGGCCAGGGCCGGCGGGGCAGTCTTGAGCAACATGTCGTCATCATGGCGACCGCCCGGGTCGACGCCATCATCGGCAAAGCGCGTCGAGGCCAATCTTTGCCGAACTGATAGCGTCGAAATCGTGGGGGGATCTGCGCGGTCCGGTCGGGTCGGCGGCCTGGCGGTCGCGTTCGGCCTCGGTGCGGGCATCTTCGCGGTCGGGCAGGGGGTGGCGGCGGCGGCCCCCGCTTCGCAGGGCGCCGACAGCAGCACCTCGAATTCCTCGTCGGGCACGCGGCAGGCATCGGCGTCGAGCACCCGCCCGCAGCGTGGGGTGCCGCGCCGCGCCGCGTCGGCACCCGCTCAGACACCCGGCAGGTCGGAGTCCGGGGCGGCGGCTGCCCGGACGCCCCGGCCCGCCAGGGCACTCCGGCGTCCCGAGATTCCGCGGATCGCCGCCCAGCCGACGCCCGCTCAGACCGTCGGCGCCGAGACCGTCCCGGCACCCCGGAAGGTCGCCGGACACGTCGTCGTGGAACTTCCGCAGATGCCGGTCAGCGAGGGCTTGTCGTTCACGGTTTCGCCGGATTCCGTCGCCGAGGTCGCCGCGGACTACGTCGCCGGCGGGGGCGATCCGGCCGAGAGCGCCCGATTCTTCTTCGGGGACCTCGCCGTCAGCAGTCTCGACACCCTGGCCGGTCCGGACCTCACCGCCGAACGGGCGCGGCTACAGCTGGGCAATCTGGCGGTATCGGGCTACTTCGGCGGTATCTGGTTGCGTGACAACCTGCGGGAGGCTCCCACCGTCACGGCGCCGGTGATGACCGACACCGTCGACCTGACGGTGTCGGCGCTCGGAATCGGTCTCTTCGACGTTCTTGCCGGCGGTCTGATGGGGGCCGCGACGACCCGCAGCGACTGGATCGCCAGGACGGCGGCGCACGCCTCGGTTCCCGTCCTTCTCGGACTGTACGGCTACAACCGCGGCTATCTGGAGGTTCTGCTGGAGAATCCGCCGGCCGGTGTCCCGTCCATGGAGGACAGCCTGAGCTGCAGTGGGTTCCTGGGCTGTGATTCGGATGCGTTCCCCCTGGAAATCGGTACCCGCTACGACGGCGCACTCGACCGGCTCGACGACCCGCCCAGCCTCGGCTGGCAGGAGATGAGGCTGTGGACCGCCGCGTTGGAAGGCGCCACCGGTGCCGGCCGCGGCGTGTGGGAGGCCATCGCCGGAGCTGGTGGATTCTCACCGGCGTCCTATCAGGCACTCGTCGAGCTGAGTTCGGCCTACCTGATGGTCAGCAAGGCCGCGGTACTGTCCAGCATGCTCGGCTACGCCGGCGGCGACACCGAGCTGGCTCGAAGTTCGCTGCGCCTGCAGGCCGGTCTGTGGATCTGGTCCGGCGCCTACTTCGCCGGTCTGGCCTCCACCGCGCCGGTGGGCACCCTGCCCACGATCCTGGCGGGATAGCGCGGGACAGCGGGGGACAGCTAAGTTGACGGCAGTTCGGTGGCGACCTCGACCAGGGTCTCCTCATCGCACAGCTCCAGCTCGTGGACGATTTCAGCGGCTGCTGCGGCGTCGCGGACCAGGTGCAGTGGGATCCCCTCGTCGCGAAGTGTCTCGGCGTGCGAACTCAGCTCGCTGTTGCGCTCGTCGTCGTCATCCCCGACCTGACGGATCAGGATCAACCGAACCCGACCGGGAAACTCCCGGGCCACCTCCTCGTAGGTCAGTGGATCGCGCTGACCGCTGTCGCCGACCAGGACGAACGGCATTGTCGGGTAGGCGTCGAACAGGCGCCGGATGGCTGTCCGCTTGTGTTCGGCGCCGCTGCGGCGCAGATACCGTTCGGTCGGACCCCAGTCGGTGAGGAACATCGGACCCAGCGGGAAGCCCCGCAACTGGACGAATTCCTGCAGTGTCGGATAGAAGGACCAACTTCCGGTCGACACGTAGAAGAAGGTCGGCGCCGGCTTGCGGTTTCCGGCCCGGGTGGGGATGCCCCGGGCCAGACCGCGGTAGAGCGCGGCCATCCCGGGGATGGCCGCGCGCTCACTGGCCTCGCGCAGCACCGTGCGGGCCACCATCGCCGCACCCTCGGTCAGGCCGGTGAGCAAAATTGTGTCGTCGATATCGGAGATCACCAGAAACGGTGCCTTCAGCGCGGGTTTCACCACCCGGCCGGTCCCGGCGGCGGATTCGCCGTCCTCGATCGGAGTGGTCACCGCGTGAGCGTCGTGCCACCCGGTCCGGAGTTTCGGCACCGGTAGCGAGAAGTTCGCAAATCCGTGGTTGTCGGTGATCTCGGTCGCGGTGTGATCGCCGATCCGCAACTCGACCGCGGCACCGACGATCCGCAGCCCGGCATGCCGGTACAGGTTGGACTGCGCGACCTCCCAGTACGGGATGCGGCTGTCGCCGGGCAATTCGGGGGCTTCGGTGACCCGGACCCGCACCCGGGCGACGTCATCGGCGACGAAGCCGCGGTAGACGACCACCTGCACCCCGCGGAAGGCACCGGATTTCAGTCGTGATTCGCGGCGCCGCCGGGTCAGGCCGCTTTCGACACCGGCAACGAAGGCCGCGGTTTGCGGGCTGCGCAACGTGGAGTTCAACCCCGAGACGATCCGGCGTGGAAAATTGGCCATGAGAACCAGCATGGACCGGCGCGCCCGGATTGGCGCGATTACGGGGTGATCAGCGGGGCGGTTTCCGCTTCTTCGGCGGGGGCACGTTGGCCACCACGGGGAATTCGCCGGTATCGCCGATCCGTCGCTGGGCGATCTCCAGCACCCGGTCGCGCACCAGGAACCAGCCACCGATGAGCGCGGGGATGACCACCAGCAGGCTGGCGATGGTCCAGGTGCCGATCGGGTAGTTGAAGGCCATCACCACCAGAACGGTGGCCAGGAAGACCAACGTGACGTAGCCGGTGTAGGGCGACCCCCACATCCTGAAGGAGGGGCGGAGCATCCGGCCCTGTTCTGACCAGCGGTAGAGCTGGAGTTGGCAGATGATGATGGTGGCCCAGGACGCGAGAATGCCCAATGAGGCGACGTTGAGGACGATTTCGAACGCCATCTCTGGCACGTAACTGTTGAGCAACACGCCCAGCAATCCGATGGAGGCAGTCAACAGGATGCCGCCGTAGGGAACGCCGCGGCGTGATATCACGCCGGTGAACTTCGGGGCGCTGCCGTTCATCGCCATGGACCGCAGGATGCGGCCGGTGGAGTACAACCCGGCGTTGAGGCTGGAGAAGGCGGCGGTCAGTACCACGATGTTCATCAGGGGGCCGGCTCCGTCGATGCCGATCTTCGCGAAGAACGTCACGAACGGGCTCTCGTCGGCCGAGTAGTCGGTGTACGGCAGCAGCAGCGCGAGCAGGAACAGCGAGCCGACGTAGAACAGCGCGATCCGGGCGATCACCGAGTTGATGGCGCGGGGCATGATCTTCTCGGGCTCGGCGGTCTCCCCGGCGGCGGTACCGACCAGTTCGACTGCGGCATAGGCGAATACCACACCCGAGGTGACCAGGACCAGCGGCAGCATGCCGGTCGGGAACCAGCCACCGGTCTCGGCGATCACGCTGAATCCGGTGAGGTTGCCCTCGATCTGGTAGCGGCCGGCGAGGAAGATGGTGCCGGCCACCAGGAACGCCGTCAGAGCGAGAACCTTGACCAGCGCCGCCCAG
>JAHZJY010000314.1 GCA_022600695.1 Actinomycetes bacterium
CCCATTCAACCCGTCCGGTGGGATTCGGCGCAGCAGATGGCGCCGTTCCGTCACGGCGGCGTCAGGAACCGAGCGCTGATGCCCGAACCTGTGGGCCCGCGCATGGACCGGGCTAGAGTCGCGATGTGGGCTTCAGCGGCTGGCCGGTCGAGGCGATCGAGTTCTACGAGGGACTGCAGGCCGACAACTCGAAGGTCTACTGGGTCACCCACAAATCCGTCTACGAGCAGTCGGTGCTCGCTCCCATGGAGCAGTTGCTGGCCGAGTTGGCCGATGAGTTCGGGATCGGGAAGATCTTCCGGCCCTACCGCGACGTCCGGTTCAGCGCCGACAAGAGTCCCTACAAGACCACCTGCGCGGCCCGGATCGGCCGCGGCTACATCTCGCTCGACGCCGACGAACTGTTCGCCGGTGGCGGGCTGTACATGCCCGAATCGGCCACATTGCAGCGTTATCGGGCGGCCGTCGACGATGAGAAGTCCGGGGCCGAGCTGGCCCAGATCGTCGCCGGGCTGCGTGGGGCCGGATACGAGATCATGGCGCATGACGTGCTCAAGACGGCACCACGCGGGTACCCCAAGGACCATCCCCGGATCGATCTGCTTCGCCACAAGGGCATCGCGATGATGAAGAGGTGGCCGGTCGGGCCCTGGCTGGGCACCGTGGTTGCCAAGGAACGCGTGGTGAGCGCGTTACGAGCCGGTATTCCACTCAACGAGTGGCTGACCCGCTTCGTCGACTGATCCGGCACGGGTAGCCTTAGCGCCGATGTCCGGGGAGTCGACGAGCAACGAACGCGGGGAGGATGCCCGCGTCTCCTACGCATCCGCCGGAGTCGATATCGAGGCCGGTGACCGTGCCGTCGAACTGTTCAAACCGTGGGCCAGGCAGGCCAGCCGACCGGAGGTCCTCGGCGGGTTGGGTGGGTTCGCGGGTCTGTTCGCGCTGCGTGGCGGCTACCGGGAGCCGGTGCTGGCCGCCTCCACCGACGGCGTCGGCACCAAACTCGCGGTGGCGCAGGCGATGGACAAACACGACACCGTCGGCTTGGACCTGGTCGCGATGGTCGTCGATGATCTCGTCGTCTGCGGGGCGGAACCGCTTTTTCTGCAGGACTACATCGCGGTCGGACGCACAGTTCCCGAGCGGGTCAGCGCCATCGTCGCCGGTATCGCCCAGGGGTGTGTGATCGCCGGGTGCGCGCTGCTGGGCGGCGAGACCGCGGAACATCCTGGCCTGATGGACTTCGATCATTACGACGTCTCGGCGACCGGGGTCGGTGTCGTCGAAGCCGATGACGTGCTGGGGCCCGACCGGGTGCGGCCCGGCGACGTGCTGATCGCCATGGGGTCATCAGGGCTGCACTCCAACGGATATTCGCTGGCCCGCAAAGTGCTGCTCGAAATCGACCGGATGAGTCTGGCCGGCCACGTCGAGGAATTCGGCCGGACCCTCGGCGAGGAGCTACTCGAGCCCACCCGGATCTACGCCAAGGACTGCCTGGCGTTGATCGCTGAAACCCGGGTCCGCACCTTCTGCCATGTCACCGGCGGTGGGCTCGCCGGCAATCTGGAGCGGGTCATCCCGAACGGTCTGGTCGCTCAGATCGAGCGCGGAAGCTGGACCCCGGCGCCGGTGTTCGGGCTGATCGCCCAACGGGGCCGGGTAGAGCGCGGCGAAATGGAAAAGACCTTCAACATGGGGGTCGGCATGGTCGCGGTCGTCGCCAAAGAGGACACCGACCGCGCGTTGGCGGTGCTGACCGCCCGTCACCTGACCAGCTGGGTCATAGGTGTCGTCACCAAGGGAAGGGACGGGCCCAGGGCCGACCTGGTAGGGCAGCACCCGCGGTTCTAGCGCTCAGCGACGCCAGTCGTCCTCGTCGTCTCGCGGCTCATCGAAACCATTGCCCGACTGCCCGGGGTCACCATCACCCGGTCCGGCGAGCTCCTGGCGGAGCCGCTCGAAGTCGGTTTGCGGAGAACTGTATTTCAGCTCTCGGGCAACCTTGGTCTGCTTTGCCTTAGCCCGGCCGCGGCCCATGGGGGAACCCCCTCGCGCAATAACGGAGCGGCCTGAGAACAGGCGGCCCCGATCTAATGTCATTTCGTCCTGCCCACACTTTACCGTGCCCCGCCGCGAAGTGCGGGCAGGCCCGCTCACCCGTCGCGGAACGCCGGTCACTGGCCGTGCGTCAACGGCCGCCGCCGCGCAGCCTTTCGACCGCCAGCCGGCCCGCGCCGGTCCTGTCCGCCGCCGGTAGTGAGTCCGGGTCGATCGAGGCCGAGACCGCGTGCTCACCGCCGGCGCTGAGCGCGGTATCAGCGGCCACCCCGCGCTTGACCAGGGCAAGTGCGATCGGCCCCAGGTCCACGTGGTCGACGACGGTACCCAGGCGGCCGACCGGCCGGTCACCGGCCAGCACCGGATCCCCGGTCGCCGGCCGCTCACCGGAGCCGTCGAGATGCAGCAGTACCAGCATGCGTGGCGGCCGGCCCAGGTTGTGCACCCGGGCCACGGTCTCCTGTCCGCGATAACAGCCCTTGTCCAGATGTACCGCGCGGTCGATCCAGTCAACCTCGTGCGGGATGGTCCGCTCGTCGGTGTCGACTCCGAGCCGCGGGCGCCGCGCCGCAACACGGTGCGCCTCATAAGCCCATACGCCGGCCGGGCGAACCCCGGCACCGGTGAGCCGCCCCCACCACTGGTCGCGGATCTCCCGTGGAACCAGTAGATCCAGCTCGATCCGATTCGGCGTCGACGGCATCCGGCGGATGAATCCGCCGCCCGGCAACGCGACCGCGGTCGACTCCGCGGGGAGTTCGTCGAGGCCGAGCGATTCGAGTACGCCCGCAGAGCTCAACCCGGGGCCGATAAGGGACAGCACCGCGAGGTCGGCGGAGGCGGGTTGCACATCCGACCAGAAGACCATCTTCTGCAGATAGGAGAGCAACGGTTCACCGCGCCACGGCTCGGTGTCCAGATAGGTCACCCCGTCGAGTTCGGTCTGCTGCCAGTGGTCCTCGACCCGACCCTGACCGTCCAGGCTGAGGTTCTCGGTGCAGACGGTGTCCGGTAGTTCAGCAACGTGCTGGGTGGATATCGAATGCAGCCAACTGCGCCGGTCGGCTCCGGTCAGGGTGAGCACCGCGCGGTTTGAACGGTCGACGACCACCGCGGCGCGCTCGGTTTCACGCTGCTCGCCGAACGGATCGCCGTAGTGCCAGATCGCTCCGGCGTCGGGCGAACTGGCAGGTGCTGGGACAGCTGACATGGTTCAACCCTACGAGACGCCCAAGGCCCCGCCAGTAGGCTCATGCCTCATGCCCGACCGCCCCGCCGTACTCGTCACCCTTGGCGGCGAGGTTCGAGATCCCGATCGGCCGGTGCTGTTCGCCGACGATCTGGCCGCCGTGCGCGGCGACGGTGTCTTCGAGACCCTTCTGGTGCGTGATGGGCGCGCCTGTCTGGTCGACTCGCATCTGCGCCGGCTGGCCCAGTCAGCTTCGCTGATGGATCTGCCCGAACCCGATCCGGCCGCCTGGCGGACGGCGGTCGATACCGCGGTCCGGCAGTGGTCGACCCTGTCGTCGGATGACGGCGCGCTGCGGCTGGTCTACAGCCGCGGCCGGGAGAGCGGCTCGGATCCGACCGGCTACCTGACCGTCGGCCCGCTGGCG
>JAHZJY010000315.1 GCA_022600695.1 Actinomycetes bacterium
ATGCTCGGTCGCCATCCCGCAACCGATTCGGCGTACGCGCCGTGAGATAGGCTCTGCGCACTTTGCGGGTGTGGTGAAACTGGCAGACACGCCGGCTTTAGGTGCCGGTGCTCGAAAGAGCGTGTGGGTTCGAGTCCCTCCACCCGCACTTGATCTCGATTGGGACAGGTTCCTGAGCATGCGCCGCAGTGCCGTCGGGCACTTCGGCCGGGGTTATCCACACTTTGGGGCAAACCATCCACAGTGTCGGCAGTTCCGGAGGCCTTCTCAGGAACCGGCCTCGTGGTCGGCGGCCATTTCGAGGTCGTGTTCAGTGGTCCGACGAAGCGACAGTCCAGTCCCTCTGTCGCGCAATTGATCTGGGCTGGAGGTTTGCTCCACCAGTGCCTTCGTTGCAGCCGGTTTCACCCCGCTCCCCACGATGCGGTGCCTCAAGAATCTTCGGCCATGCCCGCGCTAAAGGCTCAGTGCTGTGCATAACGTGACTTATGCATGCCGGGCCGGTGGCCATCAGCGCCGTCGCAGCTACCGCGCGGCGTAAGCGGTCCGGATGGGCAGTTGGAGGTAGGAGGCGTGGTCTGCGCCGCTGTGGATGATGTGGCGGCCGTGGTTGTCGGGGATGACAGTTCCGAGGTTCTGCGGGGTGCGGGAGCCTTTCGACAGGTTTGGCATGATGCCGCCGAAGATGTTGGTGCCGCTGATCACCAGTCGCACCTGTTCTCCCGGGTGCACGAGCAGTCCGATGGGGAACAACTCGATCTCGACGGGAACGACCTCACCCGGTGTGAGTTTGTCGATGTGGTCGAAGCGGTGCACCGGGACGGTGTCGGTGGACTTCGTGTCGTCCAGGCGCCGCAGGGACACCCGGAGGCGGCCGCTGGCCCCTTTGTATCTCAGAATGGCCGAGCCGGTTTCGGTCAGGGTGGCTATCGGCTCGCCATGGTTGGGGATGGTGAACTGGGTGCAGACCTCGCCGTCCGGGTTGAGCTTCTGGATGAAGACGAACAGGTCCATATCGTCCCAGCCGTCGCTGGCCACCCACAGGCGCACCTTCGGGTAGCCGACGAGTTCGGTTTCGGTGTCGAAGGTGATCTCGAACGACACACCGTTCGGGTCGGTCTGGCAGTCGTAGCTTGCCGCGCCGGCCGCCGCCGGTGCCGTCGCGGACAGTGCGCGGGACTCGGCGTCGAGGAAGAACTTCTCGTAGGAGACGCCCTCCGGTGGGAACTGCGTCGCGGGGATATCGACCCGGTTGACGCCGTCGAGGCCCAAAAGCGAGTAACGCACGCGCGGGGTGTCCAGCCAGCCGTTGTCCTCGCCTTTGAGAAAGTGTGCGAAGAACCGGGCGAGATCACGCTGGTGATCCTCTGCGACGAAGTCGGGCCATTCCATGGTGTCGTGGATCCGCAGCCACTTCTGCTCGGAGCTGATGGTGCGCCAGCCGCGGAAGGTGCCCGGGGTGTGGATCAGGTTGGAGTAGCTGGCCACGACATACGCCGGGACGGTGACGTTCTCCAGGTGGGCGGCCTTGCTCCGCCACAGATCGTTGATGAGGGGGTAGCGGGCGGCTTCGGCGACGATGTCCTCCCGCCGGGTAGTGCCCGCGTAGGAGGTGGCCCAGGTCCGGGGGAAGGCCAAGTCGGGCATACCGCCCCGCATGATCATGTCCCGGTAGATGTCGCTGAGCCCTTCCCAGGGCGCGATCGCCGCCAGGTGAGCGGGTTGCTCGGCGGCGGTGAACCACTGCGACATCGCCAGATAGGAGTTCCCGGCCAGACCGACCTTGCCGGTGCACCAATCCTGAGCGGCGAGCCACTCGACGAGATCGTGGCCGTCTTGACCATCCTGTTCGCCGGGGAAGACGCTGTTGCCTTCGGAGTTGTTCACCCCGCGGGTGTCGGGGTTGCAGACCGCGAAACCCTGGGCGCACCAGAAGGCCGGGTCCGGGCCCTCGAACTTCGCCAGACCGGAGAAGGTGCTCTGGTCGATTCCCAGGACGGTGAACATGATGTTGTTGCGGGGCAGGGTGCCGCCGTTCTTGCCGTACGGGCTCCACGCGACGATCACCGGAACCTTCTCCGGCCCGGTCGGCCGGTAGACGTCGACGTAGATCGTGGTCCCGTCGCGCAGTGTCACGGCGGCGTCCTTCTCGAAGACGATGTCGCAATCAAGGGGCCGGAACTGGGGCCTGGTCTGGAAACCCCGGGGAAGCACCCGGGTACCGGGCTCGAACGCCCCGAAGAGTGTCGGGTCGGTGGCCGCGTCGTAGCCGAAGGCCGGCAGGAACACTGCTTCTGAATCGCTCACGGTGATGCTGCACTTTCCGTCGTCGTGACGCGCAGGGTCGAATCCCGCCCAGGTCGATTCACCGTACCCGCGGCGCGCTCAGCGGTCCGGCCGAGCTCAGATGACGGTTCAGAAGACGGTATAGCCACCATCCATCACCAGGGTCTGGCCGGTGAAATATGCCGATCCGGGGCCGGCCAGCCACACCGCCATCGCCTCGTAGTCCTCGGGGGTTCCCCAGCGCCGCAACGGAACCCGCGGCAGGATCTTGGTCTGCGCGGCGGGAGACTCCAGCAGATCCTCGGTCATGGCGGCCTCGGTCCAGCCCGGCACGATAGCGTTGACCCGGATCCTTTGCCGGGCCAGTTCCACCGCCAGGCCGCGTGCCATCGCCACCAGGGCGGCCTTGGCGGCGGCGTAGTGAATGTTGAAGGCCAGGCCGTCTGTCATCGACACGCTGCTGGTGAAGACGATGGACCCGGTCCGGCGCTCTTTCATGTGACCGGCGACCGCGCGCACGGTGAAGAACTGCCCGTCGAGGTTCAC
>JAHZJY010000316.1 GCA_022600695.1 Actinomycetes bacterium
ACCGTACCGACGATCACCGCCGAAGCGACCACACTTCGGGTGATGATCAGCATGATGGCGAAAATCAATGCCAGCGCGGCGATTCCGGCGATCAGCAGGTCATAGGTATTGCCCTCGGAAAGGTCCTTGAACATCGACGCGGTTCCGCCGAGATAGATCGTGGACCCCTCCAGCGGGGTGCCCTTGATGGCCTCCTTGGCGGCCATCTTGATGTCCTCGATACGCGCGATACCGTCGGCGGACATCGGATCGCCCTCGTGGGAGATGATGAAGCGCACCGCGTGCCCGTCGGGCGAGAGGAACTGTTCCATACCCCGCTGGAAGTCGGCGTTGTCGAACACCTCCGGGGGCAGATAGAACGAATCGTCGTTCATCGAGGCATCGAAGGCCTCCCCCATGGCGGCGGAATCCTCCTGCATGGCCGCCATCTGATCCTGCATCCCCTTCTGGGTGTAATACATGCCCAGCGTCATGGCTTTCATGCTCTTCATCGTCGCCACCATCTCGGGCATCATCGCCACCAACTGCGGCATCAGCGTGTCCAGGCGTTCCATCAGTGGCAGCAGGACCTGGATGGCGTCGGTCAGGGTGTCGACGCCGTCGATGCTGTCGAACACCGACCGCAGGGCAAAACACACCGGGATGTCGAAACAGTGCGGCTCCCAGTAGAAATAGTTGCGGATCGGCCGGAAGAAATCATCGAAGTTGGCGATGCTGTCGCGCAGATCCCTCATGTCGCCCACCATGTCCCGCATCTGCACCACCATGCCGTGGGTGACCTCGGCCATCTGCGCAGTGAGGTTGCCCATCCGCTCCATCTGGTCGATGGTGGTCTGCATATCGGCGGCCTGCTCGAGCATCTTGGCCGTCAGACCCTCGTTGTACTTCTGGGTCAACTTCTGGCTGGTGCCCTGCATGCTGATCATGAACGGGATCGAGGTGTGCTCGATCGGGGTGCCCTCCGGCCTGGTGATGGCCTGGGTCCGCGAGATACCTTCCACCGCGAAAATCGCCTTCGCGATCTTGTTGATCACCAGGAAATCCGCCGAGTTACGCATATCGTGATCGCTCTCGACCATCAGCATCTCCGGATTCATCCGGGCCTGGGAGAAGTGCCGGTCGGCGGCGGCGTACCCCTCGTTGGCCGGGGTGTCGGCCGGCAGGTAGTTACGGTCGTTGTAGTTGGTCTGGTAGCCGGGCAATGTCAACAGTCCGACCAATGCCAGCGCCACCGTGGAGACCAGGATCGGGCCGGGCCACCGCACGACGGCGGCGCCGATCTTGCGCCACCCGCGGACCCGCATGGCCCGCTTGGGTTCCAGCAGCCCGAACCGGCTGGCCGTCGCGAAGATCGCACTGCCCAGGGTCAACGATGTGATCACCACCACGCTCATCCCGATCGCCAACGGCACACCGAGAGTCTGGAAATACGGAAGCCGGGTGAAGCTCAGACAGAATGTCGCCCCCGCGATCGTGAACCCCGATCCCAGAACCACATGCGCGGTGCCCTGGAACATCGTGTAGTAGGCCGACTCCCGATCCTCGCCGGACGCGCGCGCTTCCTGGTAGCGGCCGAGCAGGAAGATCGCGTAATCCGTCGCGGCGGCGATCGCCAGCATCACCAGCAGGCTGGTGGCGAATGTCGAGAGCCCGATGATGTTGTGATAGCCCAGAAAAGCGACCACCCCGCGGGCGGCGGCCAACGCCATCACCACCGAGACAAGCACCAAGACCACCGTGATGATCGAGCGATAGAACCACAACAGCATGCTGATGATGACCACGAAGGTGACCATCTCGGTCACCCGCAGGCTCTTGTCGCCGGTCTCCTGCTGATCGGCGACCATCGCCGCCGATCCGGTCACGAATACCTGCACACCCTCCGGGGCCTGCAGACTGTCGATGATGTCCTTGACCGCGGCCACCGACTCGTTGGCCAGCGACTCACCCTGGTTGCCGGCGAGCTTGATCTGGACGTACGCCGCTTTGCCGTCGCTGCTCTGAGCGCCCGACGCGGTCAGTGGGTCACCCCAGAAATCCTGAACCGACTCCACATGTTTGGTGTCAGCCTTGAGCTTGGCCAGCATCTGGTCGTAGAACTCGTGCGCCGCGTCACCCAGCGGTTGCTGACCCTCCAGCACGATCATCGCCGAACTGTCGGAGTTACCCTCCTCGAACACCTGGCCGATCCGCTTGATCGCGATCATCGACGGTGCGGCATCCGGGCTCATCGAGACGGCCTGCTCCTGCCCGACCACTTCCAGTTGCGGTACTGAGACGTTGAGCACAGCGATCAGGGCGAGCCAGCCCAGGATGATCGGCACCGCGAAGGTCCGGATCATCCGGGCGGCGAAGGGTCGTTTCACCGCCGCGGGCGCCGGGGAATCGTCGGTCGGGGCGGTCATGCGGACTTCAGGAAGCAGAAGGTCAACGGCTCCACCCCGGTGGCGGTCCTCTCCTCTTTGATCACGTCATCGACGACGATGCGGCAGGTGATCGAGGTGCCATCGCCCTGGGCGATGAGATTCGGCGCCGCCGAGGGGGCAGTTGTCTCCAGGGTCAGCGACCAGGGCAGCGCGGCTGCGTCGACACGCTGCGGCCTGGCATCCAGATCCAGGAAATTGATATTGGCCGACGCGCCCGACCCGAAGACCTCGTACCGCACCACCTTGGGGTCGAACGACTCCGCATCCTCGGAGAACACCTTCGGCGTCACCAGAACCCCCTCCGAGCCGAAGAAACCCCGAATCCGGTGGACGGTGAACCCCGCGACAACAGCCACCACCACCAGCAACAGCGGAATCCATGCCCGCTTGAGAAGGCCGATCACCGGGGCCCGCCCATGACGTGCGGTGTCACTGGCCGCGCCCTTCCGCCCGATCGCCATACCGTTCCAGGGCTTCGGCCAGCACCGTTTCCATATGGGCGGAGAGATCGCGCATCTCCTGCAGGCGGCGGGTGTGTTGCGGCCCGGCTCCCCGCATGGCGCGCAGGCCGGTCTCGGCCATCGACCTGAGGTCGCCCATGGTCTGGATGCGCTGACGCTCGCCGGCGGCGAAGGCGTTCGGCCGCAACCGGAAGTAGGTGCGCCGGTCCCCGGCCACCGCGAGCCGTTCGATGTACCCGAAATGGATCAGCATCCGCGCATTGGTGCTGATACCGCCACTGCTGGCCCCCAGTGCGACCGCCAACTCCTCCGAGGACTGCCGTTCGGGATCGCACACCAGCAACCATCCCAGCAGCCGGCCGGCCAGCCGGGTCAGGCCGTTGGACTCGAACCAGCCGCCCATCTGCTCGACGAAATCCATCACCTCCCCCGCCATCGGGGCCGCAACCGCGGGCTCGTTCACGCTCACAAGTTTCACTCTAATCTGAACTCACTGATTGTCGATTCCGGGGCGTGCGCGGTGACGGCTGTCGGCGGCGGGGGGGGCGACGCGCGCACCCGAGGCGGAATCCCACCTCTGGTCGGCGGTGCGCATCATGATGGCGGCCTCTTTCGGTACGTGCCGGGCATCGGGACCGCACCGGCGGCAGCCGCCGGTAAAGTCCCGAGAATCACGTTACCGAGAGAGTACATAGCCCGTCTAATTGCCCCGCGCAGGCCCCGCATACCGGTGCAGCAACCACCCCCGTCCTCGCCACCGTTCGGGCACGCCCGGTACCTGAGAGGTCCCATGCATTCATTCGCTGTAATGGTGTTAGCCGTGAAGATGCTGGCTGCGGAGGCTCGTCGCACGGAGGGGACCGGACCCCGCTGATGTCGGTCAACGATCCGATCTGCCCGCCCGGCACGGCCTTCGCCGCCGCGGTGGAAAGCATTCGCCGCGACCGGAGCACACTCGACGACGCTGCTGCCGACCTGATCGGCCGGATGCCCGAACACGAACTGCTGTGGCTGCTCGACGGCGATCTGACGGTCTCACGGGGTATGGCCGAGATGTCGCAGCGGTACAACAGAGTTCCGTTCGAGGCCGGCCGGATCGACCGACTGGGCATTCCCGGTATCCGGTTCACCGACGGTCCGCGTGGTGTGACGCTGGGCTCCTCGACGGCGTTCCCGGTGGCGATCGCCCGCGCGGCGACGTGGGACCCCGACCTTGAACGCAGCATTGCCGATGCCATC
>JAHZJY010000317.1 GCA_022600695.1 Actinomycetes bacterium
GCCCGGATGGCGATGCTGAATCGTCCGGTGCTGCAGGATCTTCAGCCGGATCTGGTGGTCTCCGACGTGATCACCGCTTGCGGCGGTATGGCCGCCGAACTGCTGGGGATCCCCTGGGTCGAGCTCAGTCCGCATCCGCTCTACCTTCCGTCCAGGGGTCTGCCGCCGGTGGGTAGCGGGCTGGCGCCGGGGACCGGCGTGCGGGGCAGGTTGCGTGATACGGCCATGCGGGGGTTCACGGCGAGGTCGGTGCGAGTGGGGCAGCGCCAGCGTTGGGCGGTACGGGCGGAGATCGGGCTGCCCGCCCGTGATCCGGGCCCGGTGCGTCGGCTCATCGCCACCCTCCCCGCGCTGGAGGTGCCCCGACCGGATTGGCCGACTGAGGCGGTCGTCGTCGGGCCCCTGCATTTCGAACCCACCGCCGCCGTCCTCGCGGTCCCGCCGGGTGACGGGCCGGTGGTCCTGGTGGCACCGTCGACGGCGGTCAGCGGTACCGCCGGTCTGGCTGAGCTGTCCCTGCGCCATCTGGTCCCCGGTGTGACCCTGCCGCCCGGGGCGCGGCTGGTGGTGTCCCGGCTCGTCGGCGGCGATATCGAGGTTCCGCCGTGGGCGAGGGTGGGGCTGGGACGTCAGGATGAATTGCTGCGCAGTGCCGACGTGGTGGTCTGCGGCGGTGGGCACGGAATGCTGTCCAAGACCTTGCTGGCCGGCAAGCCGATGGTGGTCGTACCGGGTGGCGGTGACCAGTGGGAGCTGGCGAACCGTGTTGTGCGCCAGGGAAGTGCCAGGCTGGTGCGTCCGCTGACCGCCGACTCCCTGGTTGTCGCCGTCGGTGAGGTACTGGAGGATCCGCGATACCGGGAGGCGGCCCGGCGGGCGGGAAGCAGTGTCGCCGCGGTGGCCGACCCGGTGCCGGTATGCCGGGCAGCGCTGGCCGGATGACACCGGGTGACGGTGAGACCGGCTAGCGGCGGCACTGGGTACCTTTGGTGGCGTGCGGCTGACCCAATTCCACGAACTGATCGAGGCGCAGTTCGGTCCGGTGCGCGGCGCCTCGCTGCTGGTCGACCATGTGCTGACCCCGCTGGGCGGGCGCACCGCGGTCCAGGCCATCGAGGACGGTATCGACCCCCGGGACGTGTGGTGGGCCCTGTGCGCCGACTTCGATGTGCCCCGCGAGCAGTGGTAGTACCCGGCTGAGCGACACGCCGAACGCCCTGCTTGATATCGAACACCTGTTCGTTAGTGTGGTCGGTGTTCGACCGGAACAGTTCGGCCGACGGTGTTTTGTCAGAGGCCGCCTCTAATGTCGCGGCCAACAGACCGAACACCGGTCAACCGAACACCAGAAACGGAGACATCATGGCGCAGCAGGCCCCAGACCGCGAGAAAGCACTCGAACTCGCGATCGCGCAGATCGAGAAGAACCACGGCAAGGGCGCGGTGATGCGACTCGGTGACGAGGTCCGCCAGCCCATCTCGGTCATTCCGACCGGATCGATCGCCCTGGATGTGGCGCTGGGTATCGGCGGGTTGCCCCGCGGTCGGGTCATCGAGATCTACGGACCGGAGTCCTCCGGCAAGACCACCGTTGCCCTGCACGCGGTGGCCAACGCACAGGCTGCCGGCGGTATCGCGGCGTTCATCGACGCCGAACACGCTCTAGATCCGGAATACGCCAAGACCCTCGGTGTGGATACCGATGCGTTGCTGGTGAGCCAACCGGATACCGGCGAACAGGCGCTGGAGATCGCCGACATGCTGGTCCGCTCCGGGGCGATCGACATCCTGGTCATCGACTCGGTGGCCGCGCTGGTACCACGCGCCGAGATCGAGGGTGAGATGGGCGACAGCCACGTCGGACTCCAGGCCCGGCTGATGAGCCAGGCGCTGCGCAAGATGACCGGTGCGCTGAGCAACTCGGGTACCACCGCGATCTTCATCAACCAGCTCCGGGAGAAAATCGGAGTGATGTTCGGGTCTCCCGAGACCACCACCGGTGGTAAGGCGCTGAAGTTCTACGCCTCGGTGCGCTTGGATGTCCGCCGGATCGAAACACTCAAGGACGGCACCGATGCGGTGGGCAACCGCACCCGCGTCAAGGTGGTCAAGAACAAGGTGTCGCCACCGTTCAAACAGGCTGAGTTCGACATTCTCTACGGTAAGGGCATCAGCCGCGAGGGGTCGCTCATCGACATGGGCGTCGACCAGGGCTTTATCCGTAAGTCCGGCTCATGGTTCACCTACGACGGTGAACAGCTGGGCCAGGGCAAGGAGAACGCTCGTAACTACCTCATGCAGAACCCTGACGTGGCTAACGAGGTAGAGAAGAAGATCAAGGAGAAGCTCGGGATCGGTGCGGTGATGAACGATGATCTGGTCGATGACGTCCTGCCCGCCCCCGTCGACTTCTGAGGCCCGCGAGGAGCAGGCGCACGCATTGTGTTTGCGCCTGCTCGCCGTGCGGGCGCGTACCCGCTCGGAGCTGGCCGGGAGGTTGGCCCAGCGCGGGTACGGCGAGGAGACTGCGCACGCCGTGCTCGGCCGGCTTGAAGCCGTCGGTCTGATCGACGATGCGGACTTCGCCCACCAGTGGGTGCGCTCACGGCAGGTGAACGCCGGAAAAGGTAAACGGGCCCTCGCTGCCGAGCTTCGGGCGAAGGGGCTCGGCAATGAGATCGTCGCCGCCGCGCTGGACGAAATCGACGTCGGTACCGAGCGAACACGGGCGGAGCAACTCGTGGAACGGCGGCTGCGGCGCGAGTCGCTGGGCGAGGGTGACGACGCGAAGGTGATGCGGAGGCTGGTCGGGATGTTGGCCCGCCGCGGCTACAGCCAGAGCTTGGCCGTCGGAGTGGTCACCGATGCGCTGGCCGGCGAGCGGGAGCGCAGGCGGGTCTGAACGGTCCGGCATTGCCGGCGCCCCACAGCCACTCAATCGAGGAGGATGAGCAGCGCCACGAGCATGCCGACAACCCCGACCGCCAGCGCCGAGCCGACGACGAACCGGCCGTCCCGGGTGCGGAGAATGGTGAACCCGGTGCGGGTTTCCCGGACGTATCGGTGCCGGGCGGCAGCCGCGAGGGCGGCGACGATACCGGCGAGGATCAGCGAGATACCGACGACACCGGCGAACTGGGCGTGGACGAGAAGGATGGCGGTAACGGCGAAAACGGTCCCGAGCCCGGCCAGCGTCATCTGACGCTGCAGGTGGTTGCGTTCGAACGGGTATTGAA
>JAHZJY010000318.1 GCA_022600695.1 Actinomycetes bacterium
CAATTGATCTACCCGGCCGCCGACCTGTCCGAACAGATCTCCACCGCCGGCAAGGAAGCCTCCGGCACCGGGAATATGAAGTTCATGATGAACGGAGCGCTGACCATCGGCACCCTGGACGGGGCCAACGTGGAGATGCGCGAAGAAGTCGGTCCGGAGAACTTCTTCCTGTTCGGGTTGACCGTGGACGAGGTCAACAGGTTGAAGGGCCGCGGCTACCGCCCGCGCGACTACGTCGAGGCCAACCCCGAACTGGCGGCCGCGATCGGGCTGATCAGTGAGGGCCGGTTCTCCCACGGCGACACCGAGGTGTTCGCCCCACTGGTGTCCAACCTCGTCGATCACGATCCGTTCCTGGTGCTGGCCGACTACGCCGACTACATCGGCTGCCAGCAGAACGTCGACCGGACCTGGCATGACCCGACGGCCTGGGCCCGGATGTCGATCCTCAACAGCGCGCGCAGCGGAAAGTTCTCCTCGGACCGCTCGATCGCACAGTACTGCGAGGAGATCTGGGACGTCGGCCCGGTGACCGTCCGGGGACAGGGGAAGGACCGATGACGGAAAGCACCTGGCGCACCGGATCACGCTCGGAACTCACCGAGCAGACGATCGCCGCCCTCGACGGTTGGTGGCGAGCGGCCAATTACCTGTCCGTAGGCCAGATCTATCTATTGGACAACCCGCTGCTGCGGACCCCGCTGTCCCGCGACGACGTCAAACCGCGCCTGCTCGGGCACTGGGGCACCACCCCGGGCCTGAACTTCCTCTACGCCCACCTCAACCGGGCGATCAAAGACCGAGCCCAGTCATGCATCTATGTCACCGGCCCCGGTCACGGCGGGCCCGGGCTGGTGGCCAGCGCCTATCTCGACGGCACCTACACCGAGTACTACCCGGACATCACCCAGGACGCCGAGGGTATGCGCCGGTTGTTCCGGCAGTTCTCCTTCCCTGGCGGCATCCCGTCACACGTCGCCCCGGAAACCCCCGGCTCGATCCACGAGGGTGGCGAACTGGGCTATGCGCTCTCACACGCCTACGGCGCCGCCTTCGACAACCCTGACCTGTTGGTCGCCGCGGTCATCGGTGACGGCGAAGCGGAAACCGGTGCATTGGCCACCAGCTGGCACTCCAACAAGTTCATCAACCCCGCGAAAGACGGAGTGGTGCTACCGATTCTGCACCTCAACGGCTACAAAATCGCGAACCCGACTGTGCTGGACAGGATTACACAAGCAGAACTGCGTTCCCTGATGGTCGGCTACGGCCACAAACCGTACTTCTTCGAGGCGACCGAGGGTGGTGACCACTTCGACGACCACCGCCGCTTCGCTCGTCTGCTCGACGAGGTGCTCGACGAGATCGCCGCCATCAAGGCGCGGGCACTCGCCGGGGACGAGAGCCGGCCGAACTGGCCGATGATCGTCTTCCGCCATCCAAAGGGCTGGACCGGACCGGCATTCATCGACGGCAAGAAGACCACCGGATCCTGGCGAGCCCACCAGGTCCCACTGGCCAGCGCCCGCGACACACCGGAGCATCTGCAGGTCCTCGCCGACTGGCTGGCGTCCTACCGCGCCGACGAGTTGTTCGACGATACCGGCAGACTCATCGACTCCATCGCGGAGTTGGCACCGCCGGGTCATCTGCGGATGAGCGATAACCCGCACGCCAACGGCGGGCTGCTCCTCAAAGACCTTCGGCTGCCCGATTTCCGCGAATTCGGCGTCGACGTGCCCGCGCCGGGTGCCACGCTCGCCGAGGCCACCAAGGTCCTCGGGCAGTGGCTGACCGAGGTGGTCCGGCTCAACCCGGACAACTTCCGCATTTTCGGGCCCGACGAGACCGCCTCCAACCGGCTCCAATCGGTGTTCGAGGTAACCGATAAACAGTGGAACGCCGAGTTCTTCGGCCCCGAGGTCGATGAACATCTGGCCCGGGCCGGCCGGGTGGTCGAGATGCTCTCCGAGCACCAGATGCAAGGCTGGCTGGAGGGCTACCTGCTGACCGGCCGGCACGGGCTGTTCAACTGCTACGAGGCCTTCATCCACATCATCGACTCGATGTTCAACCAGCACGCGAAGTGGCTGAAGGTCACCAACCACATCGCCTGGCGCCGGCCGGTGGCGAGCCTGAATTACCTGCTGTCCAGCCATGTCTGGCGACAGGATCACAACGGGTTCAGCCACCAGGATCCGGGTTTCATCGACCACGTGGTCAACAAGAGTGCCGAAGTGGTGCGGGTGTATCTGCCACCGGACGCCAACACGCTGCTGTCCACCTACGACCACTGCCTGCGCTCGCGGCAATACGTCAACGTCGTCGTCGCCGGGAAGCAGCCGCACCCCAACTTCCTGACCATGACCGAGGCCATCGCGCATTGCACCCGGGGGCTGGGCATCTGGCAGTGGGCCGGAACCGAGCAACACGGCAGCGCCCCGGACGTGGTGCTCGCCGCCGCGGGTGACGTGCCGACGCTGGAGGCATTGGCCGCCGCCGACCTGCTGCGCCGGCACATCCCGGAATTGAAGGTGCGCTTCGTCAACGTGGTGGACCTGATGCGACTGCAGGATCACACCGAACACCCGCATGGGCTGTCCAACCGGGAGTTCGACATGGTCTTCACCGCCGACAAACCGGTGATCTTCGCCTACCACGGCTATCCGTGGCTGATCCACCGGCTTGTCTACCGCCGCAGCGACGACAGTCGGATCCACGTCCGCGGCTACAAGGAGGAGGGCACCACCACCACCCCGTTCGATATGGTGATGCTCAACGATCTGGACCGCTACCACCTGGTGATCGACGTCATCGACCGGGTGCCGGGCCTGGGATCGCGCTACGCCGGTCTGCGCCAGCACATGGTGGACAACCGTATCCGTGCTCGCGAGTACACCCGCGAGCACGGCGATGACATCCCGGAAGTGCGCGACTGGGTGTGGCCCACCGCCGGCCGGATGCCGACCGAATCGCAGGTCACGGCCACCCTGGCGACCGGCGGCGACAACGAGTGACAGACACGCTCGGCGCTCAAGTGGAAGCCACGGCCGACCCGGCTTAGGATTCCAGTGTCGCCGCTGACGAGCGGTCTACCAGAACCGCCGAGGTGGAAATGGCTCAGCCGAATCCCGACCCTCCCGCTGTCGTCGATGTCGATTTGACGCCGGAGCTGCAGTTCCGGACCATCCACGG